>NZ_JBDFXP010000026.1:0-70331 GCF_040911965.1 Phocaeicola sp. RTP21359st1_B8_RTP21360_211022 | reverse complement strand
AGAAAAATCCAAATGACTTCAATTGGAGATGAAACAAAAGAGGCCATCTCAACTCTATTTTGAGACAGCCTCTTTTTTTATGTTTTCCATTCTATTTGTTATGGACGAATTTATCCGTTACCTATGGCTAGTAATAGTACGTACAATGGATTTTTTGAGGACAAACTCCTGTGTGGTGGCTCAGGGAATTGAAGAAAAAGAATGTTCAGATCTCTTGTCCGTAAACTTCTTTGTAAAGAGTCTTTTTAACTTTCTCAAAATCACTTTCCATATCTATATCTCCATAGGTCATTAAGAGCATTGGTAGGCCGCTATCTCCCTTACGGTAGGGAGGTTGTATATAGGGCTTTTTATGTAAAGTGAATTCCAAACGTTTATAGAAGTGAATACGGCGTGTGCTCATTTCATCATTAGGCTCCTCTACTTCCAATACAATTGGACCTTTTAACTGTTTTTTTATCATTTCCAGCACACGTTTTCCATACCCTCCGTTTCTGAGGCTGGGATCAATAGCGAAATGTTCGATATAGTAAAAATCTCCCATTGTCCAATAGCTGATCATACCAATGCTGTTACCGTTTTCTAAAATAATGTTGTTGCAGAACCGGGGATTATTATCAGAATATTCTCTCTGCTGTACGGTATCACGGCGTTCTTCTTGAGGGAATGCCGTATGCATTAATTTTTCCACAAAGGTATAATTAACCTCATCTTGTGTTTTTACTTGTTTAATTTCAATCATTTTATCTGTCTTTGTTTAGTCTTAAGTTATGAACCTATTTCGCAGTATAAAAGTTTATTAGTCTTTCTAATGCACGTTGGCATACCGGGCAGAATGCAGGTGCTTCGTTTATCTTCATTCTGCATTCGGTAGTAGGACGATAAAGTCCTTTTTGTGTATAGCCTGCTCCTTCATAGACACCCACCTTGGTGTATAAGTCGGCATTTTCTGTAGCTACCGGAGTAGGTATGGCAGTACCTTCCGGAATCATATCTTTCCATTTACTGTCGAAATCAATTAATGTGGTGATATTTGGCTCCCAAGGTTCCACTTCATATGGATATTGCGGGCTTGGGGTTTCGGTATATGCATATTCATCTGCTAATCCTCCAAAACTATGGCCGAATTCATGGACTACAACCGGTTGAAAATCAGGATGGTGGGCTGTGGTCAGTGTATATGAGTTATAGATGCCACCTCCTCCATAGGTGTCTGTATTGGCTAGAATAATGATATGCTCGTAAGGAATTCCAGCCAACCAATTATGAATACTTTTTACCCGACTGGTAGTGAGATACCGGTCGGAATAGAACGTGTTGAAATGTGAACTTACAGCTGTAGATTTCCATTTGCCTTGTCCCGGTATGCTGACTCCGCTGTCTTCCGAAGGGCTTGCCACAGCGACAATATTAAATTTGTCCTTCAGTTTCTTGAAAGGTTCATGACTGAACAGGGCGTCACACGCTGTCTGGGCATCTTTATAAAATATATCCATCTCTTTTTCTGTATATCCTTCTGCCATGATTGCTACATCGATGCAATCTGCGGCATTTCCGTTTTGCAGAAGATAGCGATGAGGGGTAATATGGTTTGTTCCCCTCTGATGGATCAGAATATCATTGGGGATTATTTCATGTGTGAGTGAGGCATTTACTTTATGATATACATCTTTTAGAGATATGGTCACTACTGCTTCTTTTTTGGGATAAGGCAAAAGAAAAGAATTCTCGAAGCCTCTTTTTATCCTACTTGCTTCTTCTTCGCTTACCCATTCTTGGAAAAGGCTAGAGAATGACGTTCTATAAATGGTTTCTCCTGTTGCTTTGTCTTTCATTGTGATTTCACCGTTGCCTGCCAAAGGAAGTTCTGCTAGATGATGCTTGCGTCCTGCCCATTGCGGAAGGCTTGACAGTTCGTCCAGATATACTTCTTGTTTTTTGGCATCTCCGGTAAAAATATAATCTGCCCGAAGTGTTTTATCTTCGAAATAATCACTGAAATTTTGAGCGTTTACAGTCATGCTGAATAAACTGCACAAGGTAAAAATAAATGTCTTTTTCATCGTCTTTGCATTTTCTGCAAAGATAGGACATTCTATTAAATTATTGGTATTTATACAATAAAAGTTATGAATCGCACGAATATTGTCGGGAAAAGTCATATCTTTGCAGAAAATTAAACTAAAAAGAATGGGACATCATCAATTAGACAGTTTGGATGAGCAGATTTTGAGGTTGATAGCCAGTAATGCTCGTATTCCGTTTTTGGAAGTAGCCCGTGCTTGCAATGTATCCGGTGCAGCCATTCATCAGCGTATTCAGAAATTAACTAATCTGGGAATTCTTAAGGGATCTGAATATGTTATTGATCCAGAAAAGATCGGATATGAGACATGTGCATATATTGGTCTTTATCTGAAAGATCCGGAACAATTTGATTCAGTAACAGAGGCTTTGAAAAATATTCCTGAAGTCGTAGAATGTCATTTCACTACGGGACAATATGATATGTTTATCAAGATTTATGCAAAGAACAATCATCATTTGCTTAGCATAATTCATGATAAGTTGCAACCATTGGGCTTGGCTCGTTCAGAAACTATTATATCTTTTAATGAGGCTATCAAGAGACAAATGCCTATCCTCGATTTAGCTGATGAAGATTAATCGTTACTTTATCCGGCTATAATTAATAAAACTATACGGGTAGAGATGTTTTTCATCTGTCGGGTGATCTTCTCTGCCTGTTTCTTTCCATTCCTCTTTCTTTATTTCGGGAAAATAAGCATCAGCTTCCTTGGATGTGTCATCAATAAATGTGATATATAATTGTTGGGCTATATGCATTGCCTCTTTATACAAGCTTGCACCGCCTATAATAAATATTTCTTCTTCTTCTTTGCAGTGGGATAAAGCGATTTCCAATGCAGGGAAACATTCAGCTCCGGCAAAGACTGCTCCTTCCCGGCGGCTTAATACAATATTCCGGCGATTGGGAAGTGCTCCTTTGGGAAGTGATTCAAAGGTTTTGCGTCCCATGATGATAGTATGTCCGGTTGTTAAAGCTTTAAAACGTTTCAAATCGTTGGGAAGCCAATATAATAATTTATTTTCAAATCCAATGCCGTGGTTGCGTGCTATTGCTACTATAATTGAAATATTCATAGTGATGAGTGGTTAGTGGTGAATGTTTAGTGATATTAGTGGTAAGTGATGAATAAGCTTGTGCAGCCTATTCACCATAACTGCTAAACAGATACTTTACCCGCAATGTGTGGCCATGGATCATAATTCACCAATTCAAAATCTTCATATTTAAAACTGAATATATTCTTGATATCCGGGTTGATTTTCATTTGAGGTAAGGGACGGGGTTCACGGCTCAATTGAAGTTTTACTTGTTCCAAGTGGTTGGTATAGATATGTGTGTCACCTAGTGTATGAACAAAATCACCGGTCTGTAATCCGGTAACTTGTGCTACCATTTGCAGCAACAATGCGTAGGAGGCGATATTAAAAGGTACTCCCAGGAATGTATCTGCACTGCGTTGGTAAAGTTGTAGGCTTAAACGTCCGTTGGCAACGTAGAATTGAAAAAAAGCATGGCAAGGGGGAAGATTCATGTTATTTAAATCGGCTACATTCCATGCACTGACAATGATGCGTCGTGAATCCGGATTATGCTTGATCGTTTCTATTGCTTCGGAAATTTGGTCAATAAAGCCTCCATTGTAATCTGGCCAGGAACGCCATTGATAGCCGTAGATATGTCCTAAGTCTCCGTTTGCATCGGCCCATTCATTCCAGATGCGTACCCCGTTGTCTTGCAGGTATTTCACATTGGTATCCCCTTGCAGAAACCACAGAAGTTCGTGAATGATGGATTTTAAATGCAGCTTTTTGGTGGTGACCAAAGGGAAACCCTCTTCCAAGTTGAAGCGCATTTGATGACCGAATACGCTGATGGTTCCTGTACCGGTGCGATCCTCCTTGTGAACACCTTCGGTCAGGATACGGTTTAATAGGTCTAAATATTGTTTCATGTTCGGATATTCATTTTATAGATTGCAAAAATACACAAAATTTTTCTTTTTCCGAGCATGACCCTAGTTCTATTTCAGTTTTCACCATTTCAGGCTGCATACACGTTGTAAGCCGATGATGATAAGAACCGCAGTGGCGATAACCAGTGATTGGAAATTAGTATCACTTACCAAATAATAAGTTTGGGAAGTGACTATGTCACTGATTGTCTGGCATAGAATTTCAAAGCCATTGAAAATATAGAATAATGCACAACAGACAATGGCGCAAGTTACACTGAGTATATCCGATAACCATTGGGCTGGTTGGGGGAGGCGGCGGATAACCCCGCGTGAAAATCCATTGTCCTCAATTTCATGTTTGTTGGCAAGCATGAAATTCTTAATTAATGTATCATCGTTTTCCATCATAACCATTCTGTTTTAAGAAAGTTGTCAATTTTGTTTTTCCGCGTGATAAATGGGACTTGATTGTTCCTGCAGGCATTCCTGTAATCACTGCAATTTTTTCTATCGGAAGATCTTCCATAAAAAATAAGGTGATGCAGGTTCGCTCTACCTCTTTTAATTGGCTCAATCCCCGATATATGTCCATGTGTTCACCTACTTGCCTTTGTTCTGTTTGGTAAACAGCGTCTATTTCCCAAGTTTCCAGTCCGGACGTTTCTTTTTTGCTGCGAATATAGTCATAAAATATATTATAAGCAATACGGTAAAGCCATGTGGAGAAACTGGACAAATTTTTAAATGAAGCCAAGTTGGTGTATGCTTTTATAAAAGTTTCCTGTGCCAAGTCATCGCTGAGCTCTGTATCTCCCAATGTTTGGTGCAGGAAAAAACGCCTGATGGGCGATTGGTACTTTTTGACCAAAGTATCAAACGCCCGGGTGTTTTTAAAGACCACCACTTGTGCTACCAACGCTATGTCGTTGATTTGGCTCATTTTTATTCTTCGTTGTAGGGAGTGTCTATATTGTTCTTTATGTTTTGTGTTTCTTTGGCCTCTTTGTTACGTCCCAGTTCAATATTTTCAATTTTCATTGATCTGACTCCGTTTTCATCTTGGTTTATTCGGGTAGGAGGGAAAGGATCATCTTTTTTCTTTTTGTGTGGAGTGGTAGTGTAAGCTATCAATACTTGTCCCAACCCCATACAGAAAATAAGGAATCCGATAGCTGCCAATCCTTCTTCTTCTGTCAGTACCCAAAGGAATACTCCCAAACCAATGCCTAAGAATATATTCTTGATCCCCTTTGTCATTACAGCATTTCCTTGTTCTTCGGGGTCATTGAACAGTTCGGCCGGAATGGTTCGTCCTGCTGCCAGAGCCTCTGCAGCCAGTTTGTATTTGGCTTGTTTGTTCTTGTACCTGAACCAAAGTACAATAGCTACGATAAAGAAAGGGAGGCCACAACAGATGATGAGTGCGACAATTGCTACCGAAGTAGGAGGACCGCTATTCCAATCACCGAAATCCGAACTAATGTCATGCATGGCAGCATTCTGATCTTCATTTACATCTTGCAGGTCGCTTATAACGACTGTATCCATCCGAGTGCTGTCAAGGGCTGAAGGTACTAATTTGATTGTTTTGGCATGGGTTGCGAAGCAAGTCCCTATGAGTAAGGTCAAAATAAAAAGTAACTGTTTCATGTTTTTATATCTTTATTATTGTTTTCTGCTAGTTAGACGGAACGAATAAGGAAATAGGTTGCAAATAGACAGAAAATTTTCTGATAATCCCAAAATATCATCGTATTTTTGTAACATAAAAAGGAAGGAACATGAAATTACCATCAGAATTTGAAGCAAGAACCCTGGAATGGATGGGAGAAGAAACTTATCGCGCGTTGGAAGCGGCTTTGCAGACGGAGCCTCCTGTCAGTATTCGTGTCAATCGTACGAAGTGGAGTGGGGAAGTTGCAGGAGAACCGGTACTTTGGGCATCTGCAGGGGTTTATTTATCGCAACGGCCCACTTTTACATTCGATCCGTTGTTTCATGCTGGTTGCTATTATGTGCAAGAAGCATCTTCCATGTTTGTGGAACAGGTATTACGCACTTATATTACCGGACCTGTAGTGATGCTCGATTTGTGTGCTGCTCCCGGTGGCAAGTCTACTCATGCGCGTTCAGTTCTCCCCGTAGGTAGTTTGTTGGTGGCTAATGAGGTGATGCGTAACCGTTCTCAGGTATTGGCTGAAAATTTGATAAAGTGGGGAAATGCAGAAGTTGTGGTGACGAACAACGATCCGGCCGATTTCACTTCTTTGACAGAGGTGTTTGATGTTGTCTTGGCGGATGTGCCTTGTTCCGGTGAGGGGATGTTCCGGAAGGATCCTGTGGCTGTAGAGGAATGGAGTACGGACAATGTGCAGGTTTGTTGGCAACGTCAGCGTAGGATTTTAGCGGATATATGGCCGGCTTTGAAACCCGGTGGTCTGCTGATTTATAGTACCTGCACTTATAATAGGGAAGAGGATGAGGAAAATGTGGCTTGGATTGCTGATGAATTGGGTGCGGAGATACTGAAAGTGCCAGTGGCGTCGGAATGGGGGATAATAGGAAATTTGGCGGGACAGGATTTTCCTGTTTATCGTTTTTTGCCTCATAGAGTGAAAGGAGAAGGATTTTTCTTGGCTGTATTGAGGAAGAGTGCTGCCATTTCTCATGTTGTTCCTTGTATTCGTTGTCAGGATGACAAAGAGAAAATAACAAAAAAGAAGAGAAAAGGAGAAAAGGGGAGCTTGTCTCAGGTTGTTCCTTTTCCCAAAGAAGTAAAAAGTTGGTTAAAGCAGGCGGAGGATTTCCGATTTGAGGTAAGAGGCACGAAGGTGATAGCCTTCCCCAATGTCCATCTTTCAGAATATGATCTGTTCCGTCAGAAATTAAAAGTTGTTCATGCGGGTGTTACTATAGGTGAGTTGAAAGGAAAAGACGTTATACCGGATCATTCGTTGGCAATGAGCACATTGCTGAATCATGATGGTTTCTCTCGTTTTGAATTGACCTATGAACAGGCTATTGCTTATTTGCGTAAAGAAGCGATCACATTGGATGCTTCTGTTCCGCGTGGTTATATACTTTTGACTTATAAAAACATTCCATTAGGATTTGCCAAGAACATTGGCAATCGGGCTAATAACCTCTATCCGCAGGAATGGCGTATCCGAAGCGGTTATTTACCCGAAGAACTTTCTTTTGTATGCTAAAAGGAGCCATAGATTTGTTCGGGAAGATTGTGCATATTGTTTTTCATAGACTGGCGCAATGCTTCTCCGGGTACAGACTTGTTTGTATTCTATAATATACAAATTTGTTTGGCTTCGTACAAGGAAAATGTGATTATCAGAAAGGCTTCCTGTAGGTACACCCGTTTTTCCATTCTGAGCAGCCATACGCGGTTTTTCCTTTTATAATCGTTCCTTTGCCACATAGCGGGCAGGATTTTCCCACCAATTCGTTATCGGATGGGATAGTGGGAGCGGGCGTGGCTGAAGAAGCGTTTTTTCGTGAGGTCCCTGCCTTTTTTTTCGGCTGTTTGACCGTAGCGGTTGTTGCAGTTTTCGTTGCTGTTTCCTCTATTGTGGTGACGCGGCGGTTTGTATTATCACTTAAAACGCTGTGTACTATTTCACTTACCATTTGCTTTAATTCATTTAGAAAAGTCGTTGCATCATAGCTTTTCTTTTCTATTTCACGTAGTTTCTTTTCCCATATTCCCGTTAATTCGGCGGATTTCAACAGTTCTTCGCGAATTAGTCCCACCAGTTCTATTCCGGTAGGGGTTGCGATCAGATTTTTACGTTCTTTACGGATATAATGGCGTTTAAATAGGGTTTCAATAATGGCTGCACGTGTAGACGGACGTCCTATTCCATTTTCTTTTAATGCATCGCGTAGCTCGTCATTATCTACCAGCTTACCGGCAGTTTCCATAGCGCGTAGTAAAGTTGCTTCTGTATATGGCCGTGGGGGTTGTGTCCATTTCTCGTCCAGTTTGGGCAGATGCGGCCCGCTTTCTCCTTTCACAAAAGCGGGCAAGGAGTGTTCTTCGTCATTTTCACGGGCTTCTGCATCGGGATCGGTCATACCTTCTGGCAGATTGGTTTGTGGTTTGGCAAAGATAACGCGCCATCCGGGATCTAGAATCTGTTTTCCTGTGGCTTTGAATTCTATACTGTCAGCTTCGCCTATTACGGTAGTAGTGGCAAACTTGCAGTCGGGATAGAATACGGCAATAAAGCGGCGTGCTACCAAATCAAATACCCGTTTCTCCATTTCTGTCAGATTTACAGGAGGTTGTCCCGTAGGAATAATGGCATGGTGATCCGTTACTTTTGAATTGTCAAATACTTTTTTGGACTTGATGAGCTTTTGTCCTGCCAACGGAGCGGTAAATACTGTATATGGAGTTAGTCCCGCCAAGATATTGGAACATTTGGGATAGATGTCATCGCTTAAGAAAGTAGTATCTACACGAGGATAAGTAGTCACTTTCTTTTCATACAATGACTGGATAAGTTTTAGAGTTTCGTCAGCTGAATAAGCAAATTTTTTGTTACATTCCACCTGTAGGGAAGTCAGGTCAAAAAGACGGGGAGGTGCTTCTGTGCCTTGTTTTTTTGCTACTTCTGTCACGGTAAAAGGAACATTTTTGATACGTTCCATAAGTGCCTGTCCGGTAGCAAGATCGGTGATGGGAGGAATTCCCCTGTTCCCTTCAGCCTTTTTGGCTTTCTTGGGGTTCTCTTTAGCATCGCTTTCTTCCTGAGCCAGTTCCTCATCGCTTTTGCGGATGATGGCAGAGAATGTGGTTTCCCGGTATAAAGTAGCCAGTACCCAATATTGTTGAGGAGTGAAGTTCTCTATTTCTTGCTGACGCTTTACTATCAGTGCCAAAGTCGGGGTCTGCACCCGTCCTATCGATAGAATTTGTCTGTTTTGTCCGTACTTTAAGGTATAGAGCCGGGTGGCGTTCATGCCCAATACCCAATCACCGATAGCACGGCTTAATCCGGCTTCGTATAAAGGTTGGAATTCTTTTTGATCTTTTAGTTTGCTGAATCCTTCGCGTATGGCTTCTTCAGTCAAGGATGAAATCCATAGACGTTTCACCGGGCAGTGTGCTCCTGCTTTCTGCATGACCCATCGTTGAATAAGTTCTCCTTCCTGGCCGGCATCACCGCAATTTATAATTTCATCGGCATTTTGCATCAGTCCTTCTATAATACGAAATTGTTTTTCAATGCCCGGATCGCTGATTAGCTTAATGCCGAAACGAGGTGGAATCATAGGAAGGCTGGACAGACTCCATGCTTTCCATGAGGGAGTGTATTCATGAGGCTCCTTCAAAGTACAGAGGTGTCCGAATGTCCAGGTAACCTGATATCCGTTTCCTTCTATATATCCGTCTTTTTTGGTTTTTGCTCCCAGTACATCCGCTATGTCACGGGCTACGGAAGGTTTTTCGGCAATACAAACTATCATATTTTTTTTCGTTTCTGTTCAAATAGGATTGCAAAGGTAATAAAAACCTCGGAAGAGATTTTGTTTTGTCTTTATTAGTTCTTCTTTTATAAGAATTTAAAAGTAGGTATCGGGGGCTTTAAGGTCATTTCAGTGCAAATGGGCTGTTAGGTATGGTTTTTCTGTTATTTGCTGTTTGACGAATGTCTTTTGAACTTTTCTCTATGATTTCAGTTTCTTTTCAGAATCCTATAAGAATTTTGCATCAAAAAGAAACTATAAAACAATGTAATTATGAAAAAGAATTGGATGTTATTTTTATTTTTCGCAGCTTTTGCTGCACTAACTTTTAGTGGTTGTAGTGATGATGACAATAGTGATGTTCCTGAAAACACACATTTGGTTTCAAAAGAAGTACAGGCTGCATTTAATGCAAAATATCCGCAAGCCAAAGACGTGGAATGGGAGCTGAAAGGTGATTATGCTGTAGCAGATTTTTATTGGGATGGTGGAGAGCATTCTGCATGGTTCAATCCGTTATCGGCTGCCTGGTATATGACAGAAACAGATGTTCGTTATGAAAATCTTCCCGAACCTGTACTTGCTGCCCATAAAGCAGGCAAATATGCTGACTGGCGGGTGGATGATGTGGATAAGTTGACTCGTGAGGGAATGGAAACTCTTTATGTCATTGAGGTGGAGAAAGGAGAATCCGAGCTGGATTTGTTTTATTCGTCTACAGGCATATTGGTAAAAACTGTTGTAGATACCGGACACGAAGAAGATTATGATGATTATTTGCCGCAGCCTGATGCAAACGGCATTATAGCTATTGTCAAGCAGAAATATCCCAATGCGACAATTGTAGAAATAGAACGTGAAAAAGGTTTGCAGGAAGTTACTATTTTAGATGAAAACAGAGAGAAAGAGGTTTATTTCAATGAGCGGAACGAATGGATGGGAACAAGCTGGGATGTACAGGTGGCAAATTTACCGGAAGCGGTAAAAAAATCGGTTATGGAAAAATATTCAGATTATGTGATAGATGATGCTGATTATGTGGTGACACCTGATAATGAATGGTATATACTTGATTTGGAAAACAAACAGATCGATAAAGAGCTTAAAGTAAAGGTAGATAAGGACGGCGTTTGGTTGTAATTTTATTATCCCCTAGGCTATGCTAGGTAAACAGGCGGATGTTTCATAGGGCCGGACAGCTTTGGGGTTTTTAAACATTATGATTTTTGTGGCAGGCAGTTGAAGTGTGAATTTGTATTTCTGTTATACATTTTTTGTGATTTTGATGAGAGAGTAAAAGATGAATGTGGAAAAATAGATTTGTATGATATACGATATTCAGTTACATTTGCATTTAGAATAAAAAATAGCATGATGGAAACAGGATTAACTTATACTTCGACTGTTGTCGTTTCAAAAGAAAATGTAGCTGCCACCATGGGTAGCGGCGATTTGAATGTGTTTGCCACTCCCGCTATGGTGGCGTTGATGGAGAATGCTGCCATGAGTGCCGTGGCAGATGAGTTGCCTGAAGGTTCCACTACAGTAGGGGCCATGATGAACACTACTCATATCAAGCCCTCGGCTGTGGGAGACACGGTTTCGGCTACTGCCGTATTAAAAGAGGTGGAAGGCAGAAAACTTACTTTTGAAGTGCGGGCGCAAGATAGCAAGGGCGTGATTGGAGAAGGTACACATGTACGTTATATTGTGGACAAAGAGAAGTTTATGAGTAAATTGTCTTAATAATTATTTGAAATTATGCCACAACTGAGAGCTTCCCTTCTTTTGTGATTCTGAATATTATTTGTTCCGATAACGGGAAATCAAGTAGAGGAATGAAGAACGTGCTTTAATAAAAAATATTTAAGGAGAGCAAAATGAATGACAATCTGAAAAAGAGTGTCATGGAGTTCTGCCCTCCTTCTTTTATTCTTGCAGCGCCAAGATATATTCGTATAACTTCTTATAAAACGGATGTTTCGTCAGCGTAGAGGCATCTCCTAATATAATAAGTTTCATGCGTGCACGTGTAATTGCTACATTCATTCGTCGCAAGTCATTTAGAAAACCAATCTGTCCCTCTTCATTTGCACGTACTAAACTGATGAGGATAACGTCTCGTTCCTGTCCCTGAAAACCATCTACCGTATTGATGGTGATAAGGTGTCGGTAAGGCTTGAAGAAAGTATCTCGTTTTATCAGTTGACGGAGATATTGTACTTGTGCTTTATAAGGAGAAATCAGTCCCACATCAATCCGTTCTTCCAGAAAACGGTCTTTACCTATTTTATTGATATAGTTGGTAAGTTGGGAAATGGAGAGTGCCGCCTCCTCTTTATTGATACGGCCGAAGCTTTCACCCACAAACTCTTCGTTGCATTCCATTCCTTCCGTATTTATCCATTCTATCGGTGTGTCATAGTCCAATATACTCCGATATTTTACTTCGGGAGCTGATTTCAGTTCACCCTGATAGAACCATTCTGAAGAGAAACGCATAATTTCATCATTCATTCTATATTGTACCTTTAACAAGGATACAGTGTCGGGTTTGTTGTCTGCAATCTCCTGCATCAGTGTCCGGTCTAATCCTCCACGAGCTGCTTCCATGCATTTAATGGTAGGAGGAAGCTGGCAATAATCACCGGCCAGAATGACACGGTCTGCTTTGCGGATGGCAATCCAGCAGGCAGGCTCTAGAGCTTGTGCGGCTTCGTCTATGAATAAGGTACTGAATTTGCGTCCTGTCAATATTCTGTTGGCGGAACTTACCAGTGTGCAGGCTATCACACGTGCTTCGCCGAACAATGCTTCGTTGATGCGAATTTCCAGTTCGGTGGCACGGTCTTTCAGTGAGTTTATTTTCTGTCGGATATTCTCACGCTCCGCTCCTTTGCGCGAACGTCCGTAGAGCTCGCGTATTGCTTTTCGGATACTCCATAATTGCGGATAATCGGGATGGCTTTCAAAACGGCGTTCATAGGTAAAAGCAAGCATTTTGTCATTGACGCGGGTGGGATTACCAATACGGAGAACGGGAACACCCCGGTCCACCAGTTTCTCGCTAATCCAATCGACAGCCATATTGCTCTGTGCACACACCATGACTTGATTTTCCCGGTGAAGGGTCTCGTAAATGGCTTCTACCAATGTGGTAGTTTTACCGGTTCCGGGCGGACCGTGGACTATAGCAACATCTTTGGCATGCATCACTTTATTTACTGCTTCCTCCTGCGTATTGTTTAACCAGGGGAAACGGGTGAAGCCGAAACTGAAAGTTTCCGCCTTTTGGTTGCCATGAAAAATCTCACGTAACTCTGCCAGACGATTCCCTTTTGCCTTGAGGACTTGTCCCAACGCTTCGAACATCAACCGGTAACTGGTTTCATCAAAATAAAGCTGTACTCCCAATTGTCGCTCGGTTGCCTGTATGCTGAGCAATGCATCTGCCGAGGGGAGAACGATTACCATTCGGTCTTCGTCCACGTAGTTGACAGTTGCCGTAAAATTGAAATAATGTAATTGGCCTGATGCATTTTGCGTAAAAAAGCATACCGGACGGCCGAATTCAAATACATGTTCTATGTCTTTGTCTTCTTGCCTTTCAACTTCTACAACCAATTGATTCAATGAGTTATAATAGCTTCTGCCTGCCGATATAGGATACCAGCACATACCCCGTTTCACTTTGCGCCCGATGCCCATAGCTTCAGTCTGTTGCCTGAAAGTCTCTTTTTCGTAATCATATTCTAATTTTAGTAACAACTCTTTGCGTTGTAGTTTGTTAATTATATTAGAAAGGGGTATATGTTGGTTCATAATGATGCTTTTTTCTATAAGAATTGCAAAGATAATAATAATCCTTTAGGTAGGACTTTATGTTTTATTTTGTTAAACGTATTATAGATTACACAAGAATTCAAATATTATTCCTATATTGCCAAAAATAAAATAGATTTAAAACTGTAATAATTATAAATGGTAAAAGGTATGGTATATGACTTGGACATGTTAAAGGCCTTTTATGCTTCTTTCGAAAAGAAGATAGGTCGGGTAAGAGCCGTGTTGCAGCGTCCGCTGACATTGGCTGAGAAAATTCTGTATACACATCTTTATGATGATGCTCAACTGAAGAATTATGAACGTGGCGAGGACTATGTGAATTTCCGTCCCGACCGCGTGGCTATGCAAGACGCGACGGCGCAAATGGCATTGTTGCAATTTATCAATGCAGGAAAGGATTCCGCTGCCGTACCTTCTACTGTGCATTGTGACCATTTGATTCAGGCATATAAAGGAGCGGGCCCGGATATTGCAACGGCTACGGAAACCAACCGTGAGGTATACGATTTCTTACGAGATGTTTCTTCGCGTTTCGGTATCGGGTTTTGGAAACCGGGAGCAGGAATCATTCATCAGGTGGTACTCGAAAACTATGCTTTTCCCGGGGGAATGATGGTGGGGACGGATTCTCATACCCCCAATGCCGGAGGATTGGGAATGGTGGCAATCGGAGTCGGTGGTGCCGATGCTGTGGATGTAATGACCGGTATGGAATGGGAGTTAAAGATGCCGAAACTGATTGGAGTTCATTTGACCGGAAGCTTGAATGGATGGGCTTCGCCAAAGGATGTGATTCTGAAATTGGCCGGTATTCTGACCGTGAAAGGTGGAACGAATGCCATTATAGAATATTTTGGAGAAGGGACAGCTTCACTTTCGGCAACCGGTAAGGCTACTATCTGCAATATGGGTGCAGAGGTGGGGGCTACTACATCCTTGTTCCCCTATGACGATCGGATGGCTGTGTATCTGAAAGCTACCGGAAGAGAGTCTGTAGCAGAGATGGCCGGAAAAGTGGCAAATGATTTACGTGCCGATGCTGAGGTTGTTGCCAATCCTTCTGCTTTTTACGACCGTGTGATTGAAATTAATTTGTCCGAGTTGGAACCTTATATCAACGGGCCGTTTACACCGGATGCCGCAACACCTATTTCAGAGTTTGCCGAAAAGGTATTGGTTAATGGTTATCCGCGTAAGATGGAAGTCGGGCTGATAGGTTCATGTACCAATTCCTCTTATCAGGATTTAAGTCGGGCTGCTTCCATTGCCCGTCAGGTAGCTGAAAAACATTTGGCTGTGGCTGCTCCTTTGATTGTCAATCCGGGTTCTGAACAGATTCGAGCTACCGCCGAGCGTGACGGGATGATTGATGCTTTCCAAAAGATTGGGGCTACTATTATGGCGAATGCTTGCGGTCCGTGCATCGGACAGTGGAAACGCCATACCGATGATCCTGTCCGCAAGAACTCGATTGTCACTTCTTTCAACCGTAATTTTGCCAAACGTGCCGATGGTAATCCGAATACACATGCATTTGTGGCTTCTCCTGAATTGGTATTGGCTCTGACTATTGCCGGTGATTTATGTTTCAATCCGTTGAAAGATACGTTGATAAATCAAGAAGGCGAGAAGGTGAAATTGAGCGTTCCCGAGGGAGATGAATTGCCGTCGGCAGGTTTCACTCAAGGTAATCCCGGTTATTTGGCTCCTGCCGGTGCACAGGTAGAAATTAAGGTGAATCCTGACTCACAGCGTTTGCAGTTATTGGCTCCGTTTCCGGCATGGGATGGAAAGGATTTTACGGATATGCCTTTACTGATTAAGGCTCAAGGTAAATGTACCACAGACCATATTTCGATGGCAGGCCCGTGGCTGCGTTTCCGTGGTCATCTGGAAAATATTTCGGATAATATGCTGATGGGGGCGGTGAATGCTTTCAATGGTGAAACGAACAAGGTGTGGAACCGATTGACAAATACCTATGAGAGTGTATCGGGCGCGGCTAAGCAGTATAAAGCGCAAGGCATCGGGTCTATGGTAGTTGCGGAGGAAAATTATGGAGAAGGTTCCAGTCGTGAACATGCTGCTATGGAGCCTCGTTTTCTGAATGTAAAGGTTATTTTGGCGAAGAGTTTTGCCCGCATCCATGAAACGAATCTGAAGAAGCAGGGAATGCTGGCGGTGACTTTTATAGACAAAGCGGACTATGACAAGATTCAAGAACATGATTTGATTACCGTCAGCGGATTGGCGGACTTTGCTCCCGGAAGAAATCTGACTGTGACTTTACACCATGAAGATGGCACTCAGGATCGTTTTGAAGTACAGCATACTTATAATGAACAGCAGATAGGTTGGTTCCGTGCCGGCTCTGCTCTAAATGCAAGATAAAAGATGAAAAAGACAGTACCTTATATTACAGGAGACGGAGTGGGAGTAGAAATCACTCCCTCCATGCAAGCCATAGTGAATGCAGCCGTGAAAAAGGCATACGGCAGCGAACACGAAATAGAATGGATAGAAGTGCTGGCAGGTGAACGTGCTTTCAACGAAACAGGTTCCTGGTTGCCGGATGAGACGATGGAGGCTTTCAAGAAATATGGTGTGGGCATAAAAGGTCCGTTGACTACTCCGGTAGGAGGTGGTATCCGTTCCTTGAATGTGGCTTTGCGCCAGACGCTGGATCTGTATGTGTGTCTGCGCCCCGTACGTTGGTTCAGCGGAGTGGTATCTCCGGTGAAAGAGCCTCAGAAGGTGGATATGCATATTTTCCGCGAAAATACGGAAGATATTTATGCAGGTATAGAATGGGAAGCAGGTACGCCGGAAGCTGAGAAGTTTTATCGTTTTTTGCATGATGAAATGGGAGTGGCTAAAGTGCGCTTTCCCGAAAGTTCTTCGTTTGGCGTGAAACCGGTGTCCAAAGAAGGAACGGAACGTCTGGTACGTGCGGCATGTAAATATGCTTTGGAGCATGGCTTGCCGTCAGTGACGTTGGTGCATAAAGGAAATATCATGAAGTTTACTGAAGGCGGCTTCAAGAAATGGGGATATGAACTGGCGGAACGTGAATTCGGAGATGCCATTGCGTCAGGCAAGTTGGTGATAAAAGACTGCATAGCCGATGCATTCTTGCAGAATACGTTATTGATTCCCGAAGAATATTCGGTGGTGGCTACCTTGAATTTGAACGGAGATTACATCTCGGATCAGTTGGCTGCCATGGTAGGCGGTATCGGAATTGCTCCCGGAGCGAACATCAATTACAATACCGGTCATGCCATTTTTGAAGCAACTCACGGTACGGCTCCCAATATTGCCGGAAAGGATGTGGTGAATCCTTGTTCATTAATCCTCTCGGCTGTCATGATGTTGGAACATTTTGGCTGGAATAAGGCGGCGGAGCTGATAGTGAATGCCTTGGAATCCAGTTTTGGCGAGGGACGTGCCACACATGACCTTGCTCGTTTTATGCCCGGAGGTGTCTCGCTTGGCACGTCGGCATTTACAAAAGAAATAATAGAAAGAATAAACTCCTAAAAACTCACGGATATGAAGAAAGAATATATCATTTACAAACTCTCCGAGGAAATGAAGAATGCGACCCGGATTGAGAACGAATTGTTCAAGAAGTTTGATGTAAAGCGCGGATTGCGTAACGAAGATGGCACCGGTGTTTTGGTAGGGTTGACCAAGATAGGCAATGTAGTAGGGTATGAACGTATTCCCGGCAGAGGATTGAAGCCGATTCCCGGCAAACTTTTCTATCGTGGGTATGATTTGGAAGATTTGGCACATAGTATCATTAAGGAGAAACGTTTTGGTTTTGAGGAGGTGGCTTATCTGTTATTGTCCGGTCATTTGCCTGACAAGGAAGAGTTGGCTTCTTTCTGTGAGTTGATTAATGACAATACTCCGTTGGAACAGAAGACCAAAATGAATATCATTGAGCTGGAGGGAAATAACATTATGAACATTCTGGCCCGTAGCGTGCTTGAAATGTACCGTTTTGACCCGCAGGCGGATGATACTTCGCGTGATAACCTGATGCGTCAGAGTATTGACTTGATATCCAAGTTCCCGACCATTATTGCATACGCTTATAACATGTTGCGCCATGCCACGTATGGTCGTTCGTTGCATATCCGTCATCCGCGTGAAAAACTGTCTATCGCAGAAAACTTCCTGTATATGTTAAAAAAGGATTATACGGAACTTGATGCGCGCACGCTTGATTTGCTGTTGGTACTTCAGGCTGAACACGGAGGTGGTAATAACTCTACTTTTACCGTCCGTGTAGTTTCGTCCAGCCGTACGGATACTTATTCGGCCATAGCCGCAGGTATCGGCTCGTTGAAAGGTCCGCTTCATGGAGGGGCAAATATCCAAGTGGCGGATATGTTCCATCATTTGCAGGAAAATATCAAGGATTGGACCAATGTGGACGAAATTGATACTTACTTTACCCGTATGTTGAATAAGGAAGCGTATGATAAGTCCGGTCTGATTTATGGTATCGGCCATGCGGTCTATACGATATCCGATCCTCGTGCTATTTTGTTGAAAGAATTGGCTCGTGATTTGGCAAAAGAAAAAGGTAAGGAAGAAGAATTTGCCTTCCTGGAATTGTTGGAGGAACGTGCCATTGCTATGTTCGGAAAGATTAAGAATAACGGCAAGACGGTGTCCAGCAATATCGATTTCTATTCAGGTTTCGTATATGAAATGATTGGTCTGCCACAGGAAATATTTACACCTTTGTTTGCGATGGCTCGTATCGTGGGGTGGTGCGCACACCGCAATGAGGAGCTGAATTTTGAAGGAAAACGCATTATTCGTCCGGCATACAAGAATGTGTTGGAAGAACTGGAATATGTGCCTTTGAAACAGAGATAACGGTTTAGAGGCACCTCGGTTGGCGATAAGCTTTGGTATTATTGTTTTAGCTTGGCGGCAATGAGGTCTGTATTGTTGTAAAGAAAAGTGAGATATCTTCGTGGACAAAGTAAGATATGTTTCCGAGCAAAGTAACACCACGTACATGTTCCACGAAGATATTTTACTTTTTTCAGTGAGATATGGTCGTTCATAATACTCTATATAGAGTACCTTGAAAAATCCTTCAAATCTTTCAGCATGCTCGCAAATGCCCTGCCCGTCGGCTTTTCGGCTGAAGAATTGGGTTCGGGAATCCTTCAGCCGGGATTGGAATCCTTCAGCCAGACCGGTGTCTTTCCAGTTCTTAGGGAATTGGTTTTTCTGAAGGATATTTTCCGGCTGAAACATTTCACAATGCATATCCTTCAGCCGGAATGCCGACGGGCAGGGCGTTTGCGGAATGGCTGAAAGATCTGAAGTAAAAATAAGGCGTTTCGGCATGTAGATACCGTTATGGGAAAAAACAACAGGTCAAATTTTAAAAAGCTCTTGTTCTTTCAATGAAAACGTCTTGTTCTTTTCTGAAAAGAACAAAGCCTTTAAAAAAAAGAACAAGACGTTTGAAAGGTTAGTAACGTGTATGCCGGAAGGTTAATAACGTGTGGGATGATACGTTACTATTGAATATTTTACAATTATAATTCATTATATTGCATACTATACATATCAAAACCGTCAGCCCAATAATTGCGTTTGATTTCATTCAGTGTGAATCCTTGCTTTTCATAGAATTTATATGCTAATTGCGAGGTTCGGACTGTTATTTTTTTGATACTGGGAATAGCCTTTAAAACCTCAATTCTGTATCTTAAAAGCTTTTTACCTAAAGATTTGCCTTGATAGTCGGGATGCATAATATCCCAACTTATTTTTCCAATGGTTCTTTTTTCTGCGAAATTTATCCCGCCGCATCCAACCACTTTCCCGTCAACGAGCAAGACATAATAGAGCTCTATTCCTTTATCCAAATAATTGCTCAAATCATTAACCTCCTCTTTTGCAAAGAAGTTGGGTGTGTTTAATTTAATTAAATTCATTACAACTTCTTTATCTGTCGTCAAATATTCTCTAATTACAATTGAATTATCTTGTGTCATAGAACTTTCGTTTGAAATTTATTGGTAAAGATAGTGATAAAAACGAGAGTTAGAGCGGATAGGTTCAAGAAGGTTGAAAATAAAGGTTTTAGCGAGAATTTGACTGCAAAGATGAACCCAAGCGAAACCCTTCTCAAAGCCAATTGAAACCGGAGTTGCGTTACCATCCCGTTACTCTGTTCCGAATGGTAAAGGCGGTTTTGGGAGGATTTCAAAACGCTGAATTACAGGCACGATTCGGGAATCTTCGACTGTAAAAACGGTCGGATTTTCGGATTTTGGGCTTGCTGCCGTGAAAAAAGTCTGTTTTCCGCCTCGATTGCACTGATTCGCTGCGGTCTGCATTTCGTCGAACAGCTCTACAAGTAATAATTTTGTTTCATTAAAAATCGTAGAGTTATGAGATCGACATTCAAAGTTTTGTTTTATCTGAAATGCAATGCCCCGAAAAAGGACGGGCTTATTCCCGTCATGTGCCGTATCACGATAAACGGCAAAATAGCCCAGTTCAGTTGCAAGCTGGACGTGGAGGAGAAGTCGTGGAACGTGGAGTTAGGCCGTGTCTCCGGCCGCAGCATCGCTGCACAGGAGACCAACCGTATGCTGGATAAAATCCGTGTAGGTATCAACCAAGCCTACCAGAAGATCGCCGACCGGGATAATTATGTTACCGCCGAGAAAGTGCGCAACGCCTATCTCGGTTTGGGGATGAACCATGAAACACTACTGGCGGTATTCCGTCAGCACAACGAGGATTACGGGAAGCAGGTGGGCAAGCTCAAAAGCCCGCGCAGCTATTGGAAATACTGCACCATGTACAAACACCTCTCGGAGTTCGTCGAAAAGCGGTATAAGGTCAGCGACATCGCGTTCAAAGAGCTTACTCCGGCATTTATCACGGACTTCGAGTTGTTCCTGCGGGTAGAAAAGAATCACTGCAACAACACGGTCTGGTCTTATATGATGCCGTTCCGGAAAATAATCTATATGGCCGTCAATAACGGTTTGTTGCAGCGCGACCCGTTCTTCGCGTACAGCATCACGAAGGAGGAGACCAAACGGGGTTTTCTGACCCAAGAGGAAATCACACTCCTGATCAACGGCACATTCAAAAAGAAAAGCTACGAGCTGATCCGCGATCTGTTCATCTTCTGCACCTTTACGGGTTTGAGCTGGACGGATATGGCGAACCTGACGAAAGCCAACCTGCGCACCTCGTTCGACGGGCATCTGTGGATCGACACGAACTGCCAGAAAACAGGCGTCGAAACGAATATCCGGTTGTTGGACGTTGCCAGACACATCATCGAGAAATACGACGGCATGGCCGAAAGGGACAAACTGCTGCCAGTTCCCTGTTACGCCAACTGCAAGAACGGCATCAAAGCAATAGCGAAGAAGTGCGGTATCGAAAAGAACGTCACGTGGCATCAAAGCAGGCATATTGAATTGCCTTTGTCGCTGAATTTGAATAGATTGCAAAGATTAGTTTCTTGATAGGTAACGATTTGGAAACGAGTGAAGTTCTGTATTTTACCTCGTCTTGCATTAAATCAAAAGAACGCCTTTTTGCAATGCAAAGATAGTGATTAGAATTGATTTACAATAAACTTCATCCTGCAAAATCGCAGATTCCTGTGCATTTTTATTGTTCAAATACTGCTAACTTCACTAAAAATGAGTAACTTTGCAAACTAACAAGTATTGGTTTTGCCATGGTTATAAGAACGATAAAATTGACATCACTATTTGTCAATACGGAAAATTATAGATTTGAGCCTTTATCATCACAAAAAGAAGCAATAGATAAGATGATAGAGGATCAAGGGGATAAATTATATTCTCTTGTGGACGATATTGTAACCAATGGTCTTAGCCCCGTCGATTTGATTATTGTAACACCCAACGAAGACAGCAATAAGTATGTTGTACTTGAAGGAAATAGGCGAATAACGTCATTAAAACTATTAAATAATCCGACACTAATAGATGACAAATACTCTCCTTTAAGGAAGAAATTTCAGAAATTACAAAAAGAAAAACCTAATGCTATTTCTGAATTGAAGAATATTGCTTGTGCTGTTTTTGAAACCCCTACTGAAGCTGATATATGGATAAAACGTAAACACTCTGGAGAACTTAATGGTATCGGAACTGTCACTTGGAACGCTCAACAAAAGCAAAGATTCGAGGAGAAGACAGAAGGAAAATCATCAATTCCATTGCAAATTATCACTTTGCTGAAATCACAAGAAGAGGTTTCTGATACGATTAAGGATTCATTATCTAAATTAAACATTACCAACTTGCAACGTTTGATGTCGGATCCATATGTTAGAGAACACCTTGGCTTGGAAATTAACAATGGAATTTTAGTTTCAAAGGTTAAAGTGTCCGAAGTCATTAAGGGGCTTTTAAAAGTTGTTACAGACATTCTGAATCCGGAATTCAAAGTTTCTGATATCTATAACAGAGAAAAAAGAAAGCAATATATTGATAATTTTGACAAGAGTCAAAAGCCAGATTTGTCTAATGAAGCATCTGAACAATGGAGTGTTCAAGATATTGAAAACAATAAAGAACAAGCATCAAGAAATAGCGAGAAACAAGAAATAAAAGGGGATAAAAACAGGAAAACAAGAAACAGAGGAGCTTTAGTGCCCAAGTCTTTGAATTTACATATCAGTAACCCGAAAATTAATAAAATTTTCGAGGAGCTAAAACATGTTCAGGTCAAGACATGCCCCAATGCATCTTCAGTCCTTTTAAGAGTATTTTTAGAACTATCTGTTGATGCCTATTTGGAGAAATTTGATTTAGTAAGAAACAATGCTATTACAGCTTGTTCTTCTGGTGAAAGTTTGCAAGGGAAAGTTGGTAAAGTCTTAAATCATATGACCCAATTAGGAACAATGAGTAATGACTTATCAAAGGGCATAAGGTCTGAAATAAATGATAAAAATTCAGTTCTTTCAATCGAATCATTGAATGCATATGTTCATAACGAGTTTTTCTACCCTAAAGCAGATAATTTGATTACTGGATGGGACAACATAGAAAGTTTTTTTATCCAATTGTGGGAATCAATAAAAAATAAAGAATAATATTATGGAATTTCTATCACCTTTAAGATACCCTGGCGGTAAGGCTAAAGTTGCTGATTTCGTACAATGCTTAATCAAAGAAAACGCATTGCTCGATGGCACTTATGTTGAACCATATGTTGGAGGTGGTTCCGTTGCATTATCTTTGCTCTTTAATGAATATGTCAGCGACATACATATAAATGATAAGGATATATCTATTTATGCCTTTTGGTATAGTGCCTTAAATAACGTGGATGCTCTCTGCAAGATGATAAAGGATACTCCTTTAAATGTTGAAACTTGGTTTAAACAAAAAGAAATTCAATCCAATAAAGAGAATTCTGACTTGTTAGAATTAGGCTTTTCTACATTCTTCTTGAATAGGACTAATCGCTCAGGAATCTTGAAAGCAGGAGTCATTGGCGGTTATGACCAAACTGGAAATTATAAGATTGATGCAAGATTCAACAAAGAAGATTTGATAAAAAGGATTCAACGTATAGCAGATTATGCAGATAGAATCCATTTAACAAATGAAGATGCTGTTTCTTTAGTACAACGGTTAAAAAATGAATTACCGTATAATACGTTATTTTATTTAGACCCACCATACTATGTAAAAGGTAAAGGACTTTATCTGAATTACTATAATGATACAGATCATCAAAATATAGCTAACACTATAAGTGAGATTGCAAATTGTAAGTGGATTGTCTCTTATGATAATGTACCATTCATAACCAGCCTATATTCAAAATATAGACAGCAATGTTTTGAATTGAATTATAGTGCGAGTAATTCCGGGAAAGGTAAAGAGATAATGGTATTTTGCGATGGCATAGTTATCCCCAAACACAAACTATTTAACCATTCTACAAAGTGAAAATAACGCACATTCATATCGAAAGATTTCGAGGATTTCAAAATGAAGATTTTGAAGTAGGCTCTTTGTTAACAGCAATTGCAGGGCAAAACGGAACTCAAAAGTCAACATTACTTGGTATTATAACACAAACTTTCACTCTTAAGACAGAAGATTCTATGAGAGTTGAAAAGCCCTTGTGTGGTGGTAGTTATATTTCCGCATTCAAAGATAAGTTTAGGTTATCACCTACTTTTGATAAACCAAAAGGTCATGAATGGACTATTTCCTTTGATGCAGGAATGGATGATTTTACTGTTGAAAGTATCAAACGAACAGGAGATCCTAATGTCCGTTTTTGGAAAAAAGGAGCTAGGCAAGAAGGAGATGGATACATTTCCTTCCCCACAATCTTTTTAAGTCTAAAGCGATTAGTTCCAGTGGCAGAGGAAGCTAAAATCATTACAGATGATACATTATTAACGCAAGAAGAACTAAATGAGTTTAAGCAATTGCATAATAAAATTCTAATAGCACAAACTCCCATTTCTTCCGCAACAACAATCACATCAAAAAACAAGCAATCTATAGGTGTATCTACAGAACTATACGATTGGAATCAAAACTCTATGGGGCAAGATAATTTAGGTAAAATTATCTTGGCGTTATTTTCTTTTAAAAGATTACATGACAAATATCCCCGACAATACAAAGGCGGTATTTTGGCCATTGATGAGATGGATGCAACAATGTATCCCGCATCCCAAGTAGAGTTGTTAAAGGTTTTGCGCAAATATGCATCTAAGTTGAATTTGCAAATTTTATTTACAACTCATTCAATGTCTCTTCTTAAGGCAATGGATGATTTAGTTCAAGAAGTAACTAAAAAAGAAGAAACAGCCAATCAAGCAAAGATCCTTTACCTTAAGAAGGTTGATGATAAGATTGCAATTAAACAGGGCGTGAACTTCAAAGGCATTCAATTGGATTTAAATGTTGTTGCAGAAGGAAATAATCGCAAGAAAAATAGAATTACAGCATATACGGAAGACAAGGAAAATATCTTATTTGTAAAAGCTATTTTAAAGAGCAAGGCTTTTGTGTTGGATTTTGTGGATGTAACATTACCATGTTCAACATTAATGGAACTTGTAACCAAAAGAGTGCCTGCTTTTATATATCCATATTCTATTGTTATATTAGATGGGGATGTTAGAATGAATAAAAATGATCTCAGGAAAATCAACAATGCAGATAACATTTTGATTTTACCGGGAAATAAGTCTCCAGAAAGACTATTGGCCTCTTATTTGTATAATCTATCTGATGTAGACCCATTATGGTCTAAGATTGCAGATGGGTACACAAAACAATTCTGTTTCCGAGAGTATTCCATGGAACAAATAAATGCAGGAGGTGAACTGGGGCGCCAAAATGCAAAAAAATGGTTTAATAGCCAATTAGAATATTGGGGGCGAAACGGTTGTAAAGTCCTTAATCCTTTTTTAAGTTCAATTTCTGAGGAGGCACAAGAGTTTAGAACAAATTTTGACAATATGATTAAACAGTATATCCATGACTAAACTTTCGGTGTCCACAATGAAGTGTGGACACCGAAAGTTTAGTCATGAAATTGCTTGATATAAAATCTAGGTACATTTTATGTATCTTATCCTAACTCTTTTTTCTGTGTCTAAGTCTGGGTACAATAAAAAAGCATGTCCAGTTTGCTAATGGCGTTACGAGCTTCCTGTATATGTCTGATGCTGAAATGCAACGTGATGGTACTTTGATGATTGGCGGGGGAGGGAAGTCGGAAATCAATGGAAAACCTGTAGAAAATAGTACATACCTCTCTAAGTAAAGTCTTCTCTGCGATAAAAATCGTATCCTTTTCTTGCAAAAAATCTCTTAATTGTTGCTTTCCTCTGATTTTTCCCTTAAATTTGTTAGTGACTTACTAAATTTAATACAGGGAGGAACGAGTATGGGACAACAGACTTTTGAATTTTTGCTATTGGCAATGTCCGCACTTGCGGTGATTGTATTTGTAGCCCTCTATTATGTACGTGCCGGTTATGGTATGTTCCACACCCCGAAATGGGGACTTTCAGTGAACAATAAATTAGGTTGGGTACTGATGGAAGCGCCTGTATTCCTTGTAATGCTTTATCTGTGGTGGAACAGCAGCGTGCGTTTTGATGCCGCTCCTTTCCTCTTTTTTCTTCTTTTTGAATTACATTATTTCCAGCGCTCTTTTATCTTCCCTTTCCTGATGAAAGGAAAGAGCCGGATGCCCCTTGCCATTATGTTGATGGGAGTGGTCTTTAATGTCCTGAACGGACTGATGCAGGGCGAATGGTTGTTCTATCTGGCTCCGGAAGGACTCTATACAGATGCCTGGCTCGGCACTCCTTCTTTTTGGCTTGGGGTTATTTTGTTCTTTATAGGGATGGGCATTAATCTACATTCCGACAGTGTGATCCGCCATTTACGTAAACCGGGCGATACACGCCATTATTTGCCGCAGAAGGGAATGTACCGATATGTCACTTCGGGCAACTATTTTGGCGAGTTGGTGGAATGGATAGGGTTTGCCGTACTCACTTGTTCGCCCGCTGCATGGGTGTTTGTGCTGTGGACGTTTGCTAATCTGGCTCCACGTGCCAATTCCATCCGTAACCGTTATCGGGAAGAGTTTGGTAAGGATGCGGTAGGAAAAAAGAAAAGAATGATTCCTTTTATTTATTGAATTTGAATAGTATATCGTTTCTGTTTCAGGAAATGATGAAAGCGAAACATAACATATGAATGATGAACTCTAAATTATTTACTTCCGCTTCTATCGGACCGCTGACTTTGCGTAACCGTACGATTCGTTCGGCTGCTTTTGAGAGTATGTGTCCGGGCAATGCTCCGTCCCGGCAATTGAAGGATTATCACTGCTCGGTGGCGGCAGGTGGAGTGGGAATGACTACTATTGCTTATGCAGCAGTTACACAGAGTGGCCTTTCTTTCGACAGGCAATTGTGGATGCGCCCTGAAATTATACCGGGATTAAGGGAAATAACCGATGCGGTTCATAAAGAAGGGGCTGCCGTAAGCATTCAGTTGGGACATTGTGGAAATATGTCGCACAAAAGTATTTGTGGGGTAACACCCGTAGGAGCTTCTTCCGGTTTTAATCTTTATTCGCCTACTTTCGTGCGTGGCTTGCGCAAGGAGGAACTGCCGCAGATGGCAAAGGCATACGGTCAGTCGGTCAACTGGGCGCGTGAGGCCGGATTTGACGCGGTGGAGATACATGCGGGGCATGGCTATCTTATCAGTCAGTTTCTTTCACCTTACACCAATCATCGTAAAGACGAGTTCGGCGGCTCGTTGGAGAATCGTATGCGCTTTATGGATATGGTGATGGAGGAAGTGATGCGTGCCGCAGGTAATGACATGGCCGTTCTGGTAAAAACCAATATGCGTGACGGTTTTAAAGGAGGAATGGAAATAGATGAAGCTGTGCAGGTAGCGAAACGGTTGGTACAGGACGGGGCTCATGCGTTGGTGCTGAGTGGAGGTTTTGTAAGCAAAGCGCCTATGTATGTCATGCGGGGAGCGATGCCTATAAAAAGTATGACACATTATATGAACTGTTGGTGGCTGAAATATGGGGTGCGTATGGTAGGCAAATGGATGATTCCGACAGTACCTTTCAAAGAGGCTTATTTTTTGGAAGATGCATTGAGATTCAGAACAGAAATAAAGGAAATTCCGTTAGTATATGTGGGGGGGCTGGTATCTCGTGAAAAGATAGATGAGGTATTGGATGATGGTTTTGAATTTGTACAGATGGGAAGGGCGCTGCTGAATGAACCTGGTTTTGTGAATCGGTTGCGCACTGAAGAAAAGGCGCGTTGCAATTGCGGTCATAGTAATTATTGCATTGCGAGAATGTATACTATTGATATGGCATGCCACAAACATTTGGAAGAGAAATTGCCCCTTTGCTTGGAACGTGAAATAGAAAAATTAGAGAACCAATGAGTAAATTAGCCATAATAACCGGTGCCGATGGAGGAATGGGAACCGAAATAACCCGTGCGGTAGCACAGGCCGGTTATCATGTAATTATGTTGTGCTACACTCTTTTCAAAGGAGAGGAGCGTAAGAACCAGTTGATTTTGGAAACAGGCAATAAAGAGATAGAAGTCAGACAGGTTGACCTTTCTTCTATGGCTTCTGTGACTAATATCGCAGAAGATTTGTTGGGGCGTGGAAAACATATCGACTTACTGATGAACAATGCGGGAACCATGAGTTCCGGAGGTTTGATTACAACGGAGGATGGTTTGGAATATACGGTAGCCGTGAACTATGTGGCCCCTTTTTTACTGACCTTGAAATTATTACCTCTGATGGGGCAGGGAACCCGGATTGTGAACATGGTTTCTTGTACGTATTCCATAGGGAAGATTACTCCTGAATTTTTTGTTCGTGGAAAGAGAGGAAGTTTTTGGCGTATCCCTGTTTACAGCAATACAAAGTTGGCTTTGTGGCTTTTTACCCGTGAACTTTCTGAAAGGTTGAAAGCAGAGGGAATCACCGTCAATGCTGCCGATCCCGGTATTGTTTCTACCAATATCATCCGTATGGATATGTGGTTTGATCCGTTGACCGACATACTGTTCCGTCCTTGTATCCGTACTCCGAAGCAAGGAGCTGCGACAGCTGTCAGTTTGCTTTTGGATGAGCGATGGAAAGAAGTTACAGGACAGATGTTTGCTTCTTGCAAGCCTAAAAAAGTAAAGGATAAGTTTATGAATCATCCGCAGGCAAGACAGCTTTGGGCGGATACGAAAGCATATTTGGAGAAACTGAAATTGGAAGAGCCAATTGGCTGAGAATTCCTTTAAATACATAAAAGCCGTATCGTTACTCAAAAGTAGAGTGGATACGGCTTTTATGGTCGGTGAAGAGTGTCTGGTTTCGGATTGCAGTGTAGTTGAGGTTATTCTTTCTTGGCTGCTTGTTCTGCCAGCATCTGTTCACGGCTTTTACTTTGGGTTACAATATAAACTCCCGTGAATACCAGTGCCACAGCTATTCCTTTGGCAACACCGAAGGTTCCCATTCCTAACAAGATAGAGACACTGGTTCCTACAATAGGCTGCACATAGTTGTACATACTGATGACAGTAGGGCGCAATGTTTTCTGTCCGATCATCATCAGAATATAGGCAAGGAATGTTCCACCTACAATGACATAGGCTACACAGGCCCATGTGGAAGTGGAAATTTCGTGAAAATGTATGGTCGAGACCTCATGATAGGAAAATGGAATAAAGCAGATGGCTGCATAGGTGAACATCCATTTCATTAAAGTAAATATGTTGTATCTGCTGATCAGTCCTTTGAAAATAGCCAGATAGAATGAGAAACTGATTTGTGCCAACAGGCAAAGCAAATCTCCCGGAATACTTCCGCCTTTTCCATCTGTTGAGCCCTGGCTGCTTAGTATGAGTGTTAAAGCTCCGATGGAACCTAGAAAAATGCCAATCACTTTTTTCCCTGTAACCGGTTCTTTCAGATAAATGGCAGCGACAATCATAGTGGCGATAGGGGCTGTGGTTGTTACAATGGAAGCATCGATGGGGGAAGTCAGTGATAGTCCGAAAGTAAAACATCCCTGATTCAGGACGATACCCAACAACCCTGCAAAGAACAACATCATCAAGTCGTGCGGCTTTACTTGTTCTTTAGGAGCGAAAATAGAAGCTATCCAAAAACAGATAGCACCTCCTGTCATTCGAAATGTAGCGAGGGAAAGGCCTGAAATACCGTTTTCTAACGCCGTTTTACCAATTGGGGACATTAATCCCCACATTATGGCAGCGCCTAGCAATGCCAAATGTCCTTTGTACTTTTGAATAGCCATTCTTTTTACTTAAATAACAGTGCAAATGTAGGAGGTTTTTTTTATATTTTCTATCTTTGCTTACAAGTAAATCTATCAAAAATGAAAAAGCAAGCTGATTATATAAAACGTATCGAGATAAAGCGGCTTTGGGGCCGTAAAGATATCTCATGGGAACTGCGTCCGGATGTCAATATTCTGAGCGGAGTGAATGGTATCGGCAAGAGCACTATCCTGAACAGATCTGTGAATAGCCTGACGGCTTTGGAAGGTGGAGCGTTGAGTAACGGTTCGGCTCCCGGGGTACATTTTGTCTTCTCTCCGGAAGATGCTACCCAGATACACTTTGATGTAATCCGTAGTTTTGACCGTCCGTTGATTCATTCGGAACTTCTCGAAAAGATGGCGGATAAGAATGTTAAGACAGAATTGGATTGGCAACTTTATCAGTTGCAACGGCGTTATCTGGATTATCAGGTAAATATCGGTAACCGCATCATCGAGTGCCTTACCTCCGATGGTCCTGACGGTCAGCTTCGTGCCGCCGAGATGTCTTACCCCAAGACAAAATTCCAGAATCTGATGGATGACTTGTTTGGTGAGACCGGTAAGAAAATCATTCGTAAAAGCAATGAGATTTTGTTTGAACAGGATGGAGATATACTTTATCCTTATCAACTGTCTTCCGGCGAGAAGCAGATTTTGGTTATTTTGCTGACGGTTCTGGTACAAGACAATCGCCGCGGGGTCTTGTTTATGGATGAGCCTGAAGTATCCTTGCATGTGGAATGGCAGCAACGCCTTATTTCATTGATACGGCAATTGAATCCTAATGTACAGATTGTATTGACAACTCATTCGCCTGCTGTGATTATGGATGGCTGGCTGGATGCAGTGACCGAGGTGAGTGATATTACAAAATAAACAATTTCTAACGACGATACTATGGGAAAAAGATTGTCCGAGAATCTGTCCTCCTTATATATTGGTGCGGCCAACAAATTGAAGCCTAAATGTTCGCGACGCAAGATTATTGCATACGTTGAGAGTTATGATGATATTTCATTCTGGCGTACCTTGTTAGGTGAATACGAAAATGAAACTCGTTATTTCGAAGTGATGCTTCCTTCGAAAACCACTTTGGCTAAAGGTAAGAAGTCTGTGCTGATGAATGAACTGGGACCTCGGTTGGGACAAAATATGATAGCTTGTGTAGATAGTGATTATGATTATCTGTTGCAGGGGGCTACCCATACCTCACGTTATATAATAAATAACAAATATGTTTTTCATACCTATGCATATGCAATAGAAAACTATCAGTGTTATGCTGAAGCATTGCATGAGGTTTGTGTCATGGCAACGTTGAATGATCATCCATTGGTGGATTTTGTCGCTTTTATGCGTATGTATTCTCAAATAGCTTATCCGTTGTTCATCTGGTCGGTGTGGTTTTATAGAAAACATAATCTTTCCGAATTCTCTTTGCTTGATTTCTGTTCGTATGTAAAATTAGATAGGGTCAGTGTCTATCATCTTGAACGGAGTTTAGAGAGTATGAGCCGCAGGGTGAGGCGTAAATTATTGGAACTGGAACGCCGCCATCCGAAAGCCTTGGAGGAAATAGAGGCGATGAAGGGGGAATTTGCCAAATTGGGAGTGAATGAGGACAATACCTATATGTTTATTCAAGGACATCACATTATGGATAGTGTAGTGATGAGATTGTTAGTACCTGTCTGCAATGTGTTACGCCGTGAACGTGAAACGGAGATTAAAGAACTGGCAGAGCATAATATGCAGTTTCATAATGAACTGACCAGCTATCAGCGCCGGCAGTTGGGAGTAGACATTGTACTCCGCAAACATACCAGCTATAAGTTATCACCTCTTTATAAAAAATTGGAAGCAGATATAGAACGTTTCTTGAAACATATCTGAATCGGTTATTTCTTATGGGAGGCAAGTGCTTTGGCTATGAAATGATCTAGTGAGAATTTACCCGGTCCTGCTATATACAATAATATGAATACTACCAGATAAATAAAGGCTAATTCTTTAACGGCGAAAGGATCAGAACCATGAACAACAAAGAATGCGATACACATGGTGAAGATCATCGGAAGCATTGCCAAGCGATAAAGGAATCCGAAAATGAAAGCCATCGAACAAACCATTTCACCAAAAATAGCCAGTACCAGTGAAAGTTGGCTGCCTATTCCTAAAGGATCGGGAAAACTGCCGGACATGACATCGTAGTTGGCCCATTTCTGTACACCGTGCGACATGAGTAAAATACCAAACAGGATTCGTAAAGCTAATATCAGAAGTGACATAGCAGTGCCATCGGGCTTGGATGGAAATAAGAATTTATAAATGACTGACATAATACGTTTTTATTTTTTTTGTTTATACTATATTTATATAAACGTAACAAAAGGGTGAAATGTTCAAATCATTCACTGTTTGTTTCTTTGGAGATGGTTGATTCGCTCATATTAATTTTTTATTGTAGAAAAACTCTTGAAACGAATGTCAGGACTTCGTGCAAAAGGAATAAAAAAAGAACAATTATAATAAATATTAGTTCTATATGGTATAATGTTTGTCGTACCTTAGGTAACGATAAAAGCTAACATACGAATATATGAAAACAATTAAATGTATTGGAGTGCTGACATCCGGAGGGGATGCTTCTGGCATGAATGCCGCTATCCGTGCGGTAACCCGGAGTGCAATTTGTAACGGATTTAAAGTGAAGGGTATTTATAGAGGATATGAAGGGCTGATTAATGGAGAAGTGAAGGAACTGACCACCCAGGATGTGAGCAGTGTTATTCAACGTGGAGGAACGATGTTGAAGACAGCCCGTTCTGCTGAATTCCAAACAGTAGAAGGACGCAAGAAAGCATACGATACTATGCAGCGAGAAGGAATTGATGCTTTGGTGATTATAGGTGGAAATGGTTCTATTACAGGAGCCCGGATTTTTGCGGAAGAATATGATGTGCCTTGTATCGGGTTACCTGGTACAATAGATAATGATCTTTATGGTACTGACTTTACCATAGGTTACGATACGGCTTTAAATACGATTGTGGAATGTGTGGATAAAATCCGTGATACGGCAACCTCTCACGACCGTATATTCTTTGTGGAAGTGATGGGACGTGATGCCGGTTTTCTGGCTCAAAACAGTGCCATTGCTTCTGGTGCTGAGGCAGCGATTATTCCTGAAGATCGTACGGATGTGGATCAATTGGAGAAATTTATCGGGCGCGGTTTTCGTAAGACAAAGAATAGCAGTATTGTTATTGTTTCCGAGAGTCCGAAAGACGGAGGTGCCATGCATTATGCAGAGCGTGTCAAGAAAGAATATCCTCAATATGATGTGCGTGTTACCATTTTAGGGCATTTGCAACGTGGAGGTTCGCCTAGTGCTTATGACCGTATTCTTGCCAGCCGTCTGGGGGCGGGAGCTATTGATGCCATATTGGAAGGGCAGCGCAACGTGATGATTGGCATTCATAACGATGAGGTGGTATATGTACCTTTTTCTGAGGCAATTAAAAAAGACAAGCCCCTTGATAAATCGCTTATCAAGGTGCTTGATGAATTATCTATTTAATGAAAATAATCATGAAAGGAGAAGCGGAAGTAATTCTTCTGCTTTTTCTATGATATGTGCCGGATGTAAGGCTTCCAATTCTGTGCGCGGCCGGAATCCCCATGCCACACCTATAGCTGTTACTCCGGCATGATGCGCTGTTTGCATATCTACATTAGAATCACCTACATAAAGTATATCTTCCTGTTTGACTCCTGCTTTTGTCATGATTTCGTTTATGATGGATGGATCGGGTTTTGCGGGGATACCTTCGCGTTGTCCCAATACTTCCACAAAGTTTATTTCAGGAAAATAGTGTGCTATTAACTTTCGGGTAGCTGCCTGGTATTTATTGGAGGCGACCGCTATCATGATCCCTTGCTGTTGCAGTGTTTTTAATAATTCGGAGATACCGGGATAAGGGCGGCTTAAATCGGCATTGTGCTCATCATAATAGGGGATGAATTGTGAACGTATCTTTAATACATTCTCTTCCGTACGTTCCCTTTCAGGCAGAGCACGCTCAAATAATTTATTGATTCCGTTTCCTACAAAAAAGCGGTATGCTTCCATTTCATGTGTAGGATAGCCATAATATTGTAAGGCTTGGTTGGTGGCGGCAGCCAGGTCGGCAATGGTGTTCAGTAATGTGCCGTCCAGGTCGAATATTACAAGTTTCTTCATATTTGTACTTCTTTTATCGGTGCAAAGTTACTATTTTTGTATGCAAACTAATAATAATGCTTATGAACTTTCTAGAATTAGTGAAGGCGCGCTATTCTGCACGCAAATATGCCAATCGTCCTGTTGAGGCTGAAAAGTTGGATTATATCATGGAATGTGTACGTTTTGCACCATCTGCAGTTAATTTTCAACCATGGCGTTTCCGTATTGTTACAGATGAGGCCGTACTGAAAGCGTTGTATTCATGTTATAAACGGGAATGGCTTGCTACGGCTCCTTGTATCATAGTGGCTTGTGTGGATCATAATGAGTCTTGGCATCGCCGTGCCGATAATAAGGATCATGCTGATATTGATATTGCTATTGCAGTAGAACATCTTTGTCTGGCTGCTGCCGAACAAGGACTGGGTACTTGTTGGGTTTGTAATTTTGATGCTCCGCAATGCAGTGAGGTTTTGGGACTGCCGGAAAATTTGGAACCGGCCGTTTTGATTCCGGTCGGTTATGCGGAGGATGAACCTACAGAAAAGAAGCGGAAACCATTAAATGAAATCCTTCTTTAAAAAATCACAAAACCACCTTTCGGAGTGTCATCGGGCAGGTAGATTCAATTTCCTTTTACAGTGGATGAAGGTACTGTTAATTTCTTGACCTGATGACTGTTCCGGATTTTAAGCACATTTCTTTAGACTCTTCTTATTTTCTGATAATTTTGCATATTTTGTATTCCATTTATGATAGAAGTAAAGCCGAAATGGCTAAATTTGAGCACTTTTTAGGCTTTGAATAACCTATGAGTGTAGTAAGTACTATTAATAACACTGAAAATTATGGAGAACATAGGAGTTGGATTGATGTTGATGGTGGTCGGTATGGCGACCGTCTTTGTCATTCTCCTCATCGTTATCTATCTAAGCAAGTACCTTATTACTGTTGTCAACAAAGTGGCCCCCGAAGAGACCCCCAAAAAAGCACCTGCTGTAGCACCTACGGCAGATACTGGTGCTATGGATGCTATTAAGGCGGCAGTTGAGATTTTGACAGCAGGTAAAGGTCAGGTGATAAAGATTGAGAAGTTATAATCCAAAAAAAGAAAAACACATTTATCAAAAATGGAAAGAGAAGTAAAATTTAGTCTGGTCTTCCGCGATATGTGGCAGAGTGCGGGTAAGTACGTGCCTCGTGTAGACCAGTTGGTTAAGGTTGCCCCGGCTATTATTGAAATGGGCTGTTTCGCCCGTGTGGAAACAAATGGTGGTGGTTTTGAACAGGTAAATTTATTGTTTGGTGAAAATCCGAATAGAGCTGTGCGCGAGTGGACGAAACCCTTCCACGAAGCAGGCATCCAGACTCATATGCTGGACCGTGCGCTGAACGGTCTCCGCATGAGTCCCGTCCCGGCAGATGTCCGTAAATTATTCTATAAGGTTAAACATGCGCAAGGAACAGATATTACCCGTACTTTCTGCGGATTGAATGATGTCCGCAATATTATCCCTTCTATTGGCTATGCTCACGAAGCCGGAATGATTTCACAATGTTCGCTCTGTATCACTTTTTCTCCGATACATACTGTGGAATATTATGTGAATATGGCCAAGCAGCTTATAGAAGCCGGAGCTGATGAAATCTGTATTAAAGATATGGCCGGCATCGGACGTCCCGTTTCATTGGGAAAGATTGTTGCCGGAATCAAGAAGATTAAAAATATTCCTATACAGTATCACTCTCATGCGGGGCCCGGATTCAATATGGCTTCTATTTTGGAAGTATGCCAGGCTGGTTGCGACTATATTGATGTAGGTATGGAACCATTGTCATGGGGAACCGGCCATGCTGATTTGATTAGTGTGCAAGCCATGTTGAAAGATGCCGGATTTAAAGTGCCCGAAATTAATATGGAAGCGTATATGAAAGTGCGTTCCATGATTCAGGAGTTTATGGATGATTTCCTTGGTTTATATATCAGTCCCAAAAACCGTCTGATGAATTCTTTACTGATTGCTCCGGGATTGCCGGGCGGCATGATGGGAAGTTTGATGGCCGATCTTGAAACGAATCTGGAATCTATCAACAAGTACAAGGCAAAACGTAACCTGCCGTTTATGACTCAGGATGAATTGTTGATCAAGCTGTTCAATGAAGTTGCTTACGTATGGCCGCGTGTGGGTTATCCTCCTTTGGTAACTCCGTTCAGCCAGTATGTGAAGAACCTTGCCATGATGAATGTAATGGCTATGGAGAAAGGTAAGGAACGTTGGGGAATGATTGCCGATGATATTTGGGATATGATTTTGGGTAAAGCGGGACGTTTACCGGGTAAACTGGCCCCTGAAATTATTGAAAAGGCAGAACGTGAAGGCCGCAAGTTCTTTGATGGCAATCCGCAGGACAATTATCCCGACCAGTTGGAAAAATATCGCAAGATGATGCTTGAAAAACAATGGGATAAAGGACAGGATGACGAAGAACTGTTTGAGTATGCCATGCATCCGGCCCAGTATGAAGCTTATAAGAGCGGGAAGGCAAAAGAAGACTTCTTGGCAGATGTGAAGAAACGTCGTGAGGAGAAAGCGAATGCCACTACTCCTGTCGAAGCTGAAAACAAGACCAAGGTATTGACGGTGGATGTGAACGGGCAACCTTATCGCGTTACAGTAGCATATGGTGCTGTAGATCCTGCTACGCTGACAGCTGCTTCGGGTGCAGTTCCTGCACAAGCTGCTCCTGCTCCGGTAGGGGAAGGGAAAGATGTGCTTTCTCCGTTGGAAGGTAAATTCTTCCTGGTAAAGAATGCCCAGGAAACTCCGAAGAAGGTGGGTGAAAAGGTTAATAAAGGTGATGTGATTTGTTACGTCGAAGCAATGAAGACCTATAATGCGATCCGTGCGGAATATGACGGTACTATAACTGCTATTTGCGCTAGTTCGGGTGACACGGTTTCAGAGGATGACGTATTAATGAAAATAGTATAATGGAAGATATATTTGAAAGACTTTATGATATGACTGCTTTCAGCAATATTATTGCTGAACCGCAATTCTTGATAATGTATGCCATTGCGTTCATCTTACTTTACTTGGGGATCAAGAAAAAGTACGAACCGCTGCTGCTGATTCCGATAGCTTTCGGAGTGTTGCTGGCTAACTTTCCCGGTGGTGAGATGGGGGTTGTCCAGGCCGATGAGAACGGCATGGTAATGGTGAATGGAGCACTGAAGAACATCTGGGAAATGCCGTTGCACGAAATTGCGCACGACTTGGGCCTGATGAACTTTATCTACTACATGTTGATTAAGACCGGTTTTCTTCCGCCTATCATTTTTATGGGGGTAGGTGCTTTGACAGACTTTGGTCCGATGTTGCGTAATTTGCGGCTTTCTATTTTCGGAGCTGCTGCACAGTTGGGTATTTTCACAGTATTGTTGGTAGCTATCTTGATGGGGTTCACTCCGAAAGAGGCGGCTTCATTGGGTATTATTGGTGGAGCAGACGGTCCTACCGCTATCTTTACCACTATTAAACTGGCTCCCCATTTGCTAGGGCCGATTGCTATTGCCGCTTATTCGTATATGGCTCTGGTACCCGTTATCATTCCGTTGGTTGTGAAAATCTGGTGTACGAAGAAAGAATTGAGTATCAATATGAAGGAACAGGAAAAGAAATATCCTTCTTCGGTAGAAATCAAGAATCTTCGTGTGCTGAAGATTGTATTTCCGATTGTAGTGACTACGGTGGTCGCTCTGTTTGTGCCAAGTGCAGTGCCTTTGATTGGTATGTTGATGTTTGGTAACTTGATTAAGGAAATAGGTAGTGATACTTCACGTTTGTTTGATGCAGCTTCAAATAGTATCATGAATGCGGCAACTATCTTCTTGGGGTTGTCAGTCGGTGCGACAATGACTACGGAGGCATTTTTGAATTGGACTACTATCGGTATTGTGATAGGTGGTTTCTTGGCGTTTGCCTTGTCTATTTCCGGTGGTATCTTGTTTGTGAAGTTGGTGAATCTTTTCACTAAGAAGAAGATCAATCCACTGATTGGGGCTACAGGTTTGAGTGCTGTGCCCATGGCCAGCCGTGTGGCTAATGAAATTGCTTTGAAGTATGACCCCAAAAATCATGTGCTTCAATATTGTATGGCAAGTAACATTTCAGGAGTTATCGGTTCTGCCGTGGCTGCCGGTGTGCTGATTTCATTCCTACAATAAAAATCATCGTATTTAAATTGTTCGGGCACGAATTATACGGAAATTACAGGTGTTTTAGACAATACTGTAAGATCTGTATAGTTCGTGTCTTTTATTCTCTTTCTGTATCGTTCTCCTGGCTAAAACAAATAGAATAGGCCCTCTCCTCACGAAGAAAGCCTATCGTTAGATTAATGTTTAATATAAGAGAGAGTTTTATAGTCCTAACAGTTCATTGAACTTCTCTGCTGTCTTGGGATCTGACGGACGGGTCATATTGGCAGAGATGATTTTGCCATCCCGATCCAGCAGGATAAAACGGGGAATGCCGTTGATGAGGTAAGCATCCATAAAGGTCCTGTCTGTTCCCATGTGTAACTGGATCCCTTTTAGTTGATCCTTTGTTACCATGTTCTCCCATGCCTTTTTGTTCTTGTCGCATGACAGGCTGACAAAATGAATATCCTTTCCTGCATATTTCTCTTCCAATTCCTTTAACGCAGGAAGTTCTCCACGGCAAGGGCCACACCAGGTAGCCCACACGTCAATATAGATATATTTCCCTTTCAAATCTGCCAAAGATACTGTTTTTCCATTGATATCCGGATAGGAGAAGCTAGCTGCTGAGGGATTGCCTGATCTTAATTTTTCCCACTTGGTACAAAGTGCGTTGAATTTTTCTATGGACTTTGCATCCTTCACATGTTTGCGGAATAGGACAATCAGCCCGTCTGCTTCATCCAGCCCGTTATTGTCTACAAAGTTATAAACAAATTGGTCAATCAGAAATTCTGCAACCTTTTCATCCTGTATGGTTGCATCTACAACAAGTCGTCCATCGAGGCGAATTTTGGGAATTTTTCGGGAAATACGAGAAGGAGAAGAAGCTCACCAGTTCCGGCAGCAGCGATGGCGGCTGCAATTCCAGCGTGACTATCAGTACACAGAAGGAAGAGATATATGAATCAAAGGACTTCGCCTCATTGTAACTGGGGGAATTTATCGGAATGGAAAACCGTTCAATATCAAAGGGCATTTCAGGAAGAAGTTTAGGCTGTTTGAACTGGAAGAGGAACTGCTGCCGGTAAGGAAATATCTGACAATTATGCCGGAATATTGAGAGATATCGAGAGGGGCCTTGGAATGGAAGAGGCAGAGGAGAATATAAACTCTTTATTCTCCGGCTGGTAGAAAAATAGGCTGTATATGTTCACATTTTCAAAAATTGCAATAAAAAATGAAAGTAGAAAATACATTCTTCTTTCTTTGTACTTGGAATTAAGTAATTAGAAAGACTTTATGGAAAAGAATAAAACTTGCGAACGTAATTGGATAAACAAAGGCTCTTTTAAACAGTATTCAGTTTGCAGTGCAATAATTCAAAGCCATATTTTCGCACGAATAAATGGCATTGCAATTGCTTAAAATATCAGCTTCTTGATATTACCGAATAATAAGCAATAGGGAAAAGGCATATACATGTAAACCTTTTTAGGGGGTGATATTATGTTGTCTCTTCTAGATAGATAAAATAAATATTTAAAGAATTATGCCGTCAGATTGTAACTTTTGCAAAGATGAACTATTTTTGCAAATAGTTTATCTTAAAAATAAATGAAATGTCGACACATGGTAGTCTTTCGGAAGTGGAACTATTTAATCTTTTGTATAAAAGTTCGTTCAATAAGGTTTGCAACTTTGCATGCTTTTATGTGCGCAATAAGCAAGTTTCTGAAGACATCACTATGGACGCCTTCCTGCAATTGCTCGAAACTATGAAGGTGGAATCAGTTGATAACCCCATGGCTCTCCTTATCACCATCGTGAAACATAAATCGCTGGATTATCTCAAAACACAAGTACGACGAGAAAATACCAAGGATGATCTTATACAATGGAAACAGCACGAACTGGCTATCCGAATCTCAAACTTGGAAGGCTGTAACCCCAGCTATATTTTCTCACAGGAAATCAAATCTATCATGATGAAAACTCTTAACCAATTACCGAAACAAACCCAAAAGGTATTCATCATGAGTCGCTTTGAAAATAAATCGGGAAAGGAAATTGCCCAAATGCTAGGTATTTCGGTCAAAGGGGTAGATTATCACATGAACAAGGCCCTTAAAGAACTTCGTATTGCTCTCAAAGACTACCTTCCTATCTTAATCTGGCTCTGTTTGACGGATCTTATCAATAAAGGATAAATTTGTTAATATAGGTTATTTTTTTTAGATCGACACTATAGAATCCCTTCTTTCAGTCGCCATTATTATAAACAATAAAAAATTATGGACGACGAATTATTAATGGCTTATTTCAAAGGAGAGGTTTCGGATGAAGAAGCTCAGCGAATTACCGAATGGATAGAAGCGAAGATAGAACACCAGCGTTACTACCAACAGCTTTGTCGTCTGTTTGAAATGAGTTATTGGATTGAAGACATACCCGAACAGACAGAGGTTGCTTTCCCAAAAAAAACTAAAATCCTCCCGTGGAAACATTATGTTATATCTTTCATGAAAGTAGCAGCTATCTTTGTGCTGGGCTTTGCCTTGCACTTTTTTTTGAACTGGCAGAAAACAACTCACCACGAACTACAACATCAAATTCATGTACCAACCGGCCAGCATGTAGAAATAATGCTGGCCGATGGATCCAAGGTATGGCTGAACTCCGGCAGCACTCTGACCTTCCCCTCGAAATTTAACGGAAAAAAACGCTTGGTAGAACTTGACGGCGAAGGATTCTTTGAAGTAAAATCAGACAAGGAACATCCCTTTATCGTTTCTACTTCTAAATATCAAGTAAAAGCAGTAGGTACTTCCTTTAACATATATGACTATCAGGATTCTCCTCAATTTGAAGCGGCTCTATTGAACGGTAAAGTGGAAGTCACTACCAATGCAAAAAAATCATCGGTTGTAATTCTTACCCCCAACCAGCGTGCAGCGCTATGCCAAGGGGTATTGGAGGTTAAACCGATTAAAAATGCTAATAATTATCTGTGGCGCAAAGGAATACTCTATTTCAACGAACCTCTATTGGAAGTGTTTGACAAACTGCAAGAATACTATGATATTGAATTCCAAATCAGAAATACTTCTTTAACTAGAGAATCACCCTACTGTACCGGTAAGTTCCGTGCCAAAGATGGACTGGAACACATCATACGAGTACTGAAAGAAACCAATCACTTTGACTATCAAATTGATTACGAAAGTAAAAAAATTATCATCTTATAAATTGTGTAACTTATAAATTATAAAATGCCTATGTAAAACAACTTATTGTAGCGTAATGTAGGGCAGTTCTGGAAATAATACCGCCCGTGGCTTGAAGTCATCTGATCTTAAATAAAATACTAATGATTAAATTAAAGTAAATTATGGATTTTAATTCCTACAAAAAAGTTATTTCAAACTGTAACCATATCGTTAAGGTTGGTATGGTTTCGGCTTATGCTCTTTTTTTAGGCGCAAACACTGCCCTAGCGAGTGTAACCGAGTACATGGATCAAAAAGTATCCCTTAAGACACAGAATTGTACCATTGAATCTGTGATTCAACAAATTGAAAAACAAACAGATTATTTGTTTGTATATGACAAAAACGATGTGGACGTAAAACGCACCGTATATGTAAATGGGAGCAATACCGATGTAATAGAACTGTTGAAAGGTATCTTTGCCAACACTGATATTGACTGCAAGGTATTAGGTAACAATATAACTCTCTCTAAAATTTCTAACGTAGCGACTAGAATTGCTCAACAAACAAGACAAGAAAAGAAAACAGCTAAAGGTAATGTTATCGATTCGACCGGTGAACCAGTAATCGGTGCTTCAGTAGTAGAGCAAGGTACTACCAACGGTACAGTGACCGACATCAACGGTAACTTTACACTGAATTTGAGCACTCCAAATGCCAAAATAGAAATTTCTTTCATCGGCTACAAAACTCAGGTACTGGCTGCCCAATCTGGCAAGCTGATGGCTGTGAAGCTGGTGGACGATACTGAATTACTGGACGAAGTTGTTGTAGTAGGTTACGGTTCGCAGAAGAAAGTGAACATGACCGGTGCTGTTGCTACTATTGATTCTAAAACATTGGCTTCTAGGCCGATTTCCAATATATCTCAGGGCTTGCAAGGTTTAGCACCGGGTGTAACTGTAACTAATGCTGGTGGTCAGCCAGGTCAGGATACCGGTAAAATTTTAATCCGTGGTTTGGGTTCATTCAATGCTTCTTCTCCAATGGTTTTGATTGATGGTGTAGAAGGTGATATGAACGTGGTTGACCCGAATGATATCGAAAGCATCTCTGTATTGAAGGATGCTTCTTCAGCTGCCATTTACGGTTCTAAAGCTGCTAATGGTGTAATCTTGATTACTACTAAGCGCGGACAGAGCGGTAAGCCCAATTTGACTTACAGTGCTTTGTTCGGATGGTCAAAACCTGCCGATTTGATGGACCGTACCACCTCTGCTGAATTAGCAGAATTGACTAATGAAGCTGAATACTGGGATGCTATCTCTCAAGGCGCTTCTCCTGAACAAGCTGAAAAGAGAAAACCCTACACTCAGGAAGACATCCGCAAATATGCTGAGGGTTCTGATCCATACGGTCACCCCAATACTGACTGGTACGACTTGTTTTATACCGGCTCTGGTTTCATGAACCGCCATAACATAGGTATGAGCGGTGGTTCTGAATGGGCGAAGTATAGAGCGTCTTTGGGTTATGTAAAACAAGAAGGTATCGTTGAAAACGCTTCTAACAGACAGTTCAATGTTCGTACCAACTTAGATCTGAAGTTAACTGAACGCTTGAAATCAAGAATCAATCTGGACTTTGCCAATACATTGATGAAAGAACCGACTGACCCGATTTCTTGGTCAAATGGTGATGCTTATCAAGTATTCAGACAAGTAAATCGCATCTCTCCGATGGTTCCTTATAAAAATGAAGATGGTACTTATGGTGCCATTGCTGATGGTAACCCCATTGCATTCCAAGACTTGGGCTCTACTGGTGATACAGACAAAGACTACTTGAATGCTTTCGCTGAATTTTCATACGATATATGGGATGGTTTGAAAATTACCGCCAACGGTTCTTACAACATAGTGAATAGGAGTTACAAGCTATATAGAAAAGATTTGCAATATAATGCAAACAAATACGATGGTCCAATCCGCCTGACTAAGAGCCACACTAAGGAAATCCGCAGACAAGGTGATATCTTGTTGAACTACGACAAGACCTTTGCCCAAAAGCACACCGTAAACGCTTTGGCTGGTTTCCACACAGAACTCTATTCTTATGAATATGATGATGCTTACAGACAAGATTTTCCATCATCAGACGTAACTGATATGAATGGTGGTTCAGTAGTAGGTATGAGAAATTCTGGTTATACTCGTGAACTAGCAATGAATTCTGTATTCAGTCGCTTAAAATACAACTATAGGGACAAATATTTGTTCGAAGCTAACGTGAGAGGTGACGGTTCTTCCCGTTTTGCAGAAGGCAACCGTTGGGGGTGGTTCCCTTCATTCTCAGGTGCTTGGCGCATAACTAACGAAGACTTTGTATTAGGTACTGCTTTCAATGAAGTAGTAACCGACATGAAAGTAAGAGGTTCTTGGGGAATGCTCGGTAACCAACAAATAGGTAACGACTACTATCCGTACATCAATACATATGCCACCAATGCGAAATATCCATTCGATAACAAGGTAAGCGGTGGCGCTGTACAAACTGAAAATAAAATCCAGGATATTTCTTGGGAAAAGACTACTACTTGGGGTGCAGCTGTAGACATGACTTTATTCAACGAACTGCAGGTTACTTTGGAATACTACAACAGAAAGACAACTGGTATCTTGATGCAGGTAAATGTACCGAATACTTATGGGTATCCTGGTTACTGGGACAATGTGGGCGCTATGAGAAACCAAGGACTTGAGGTTTCTTTGGCTTGGCATAAAACATTGGGTGAAGTTCAACTGAACTTTGCTGGTAACTTTACTTACAACAAAAATGAAATTTTGTCACTGGGTAATGTAGACGTTCAGAAAGACAGCCGTACTATTCGCATGGTAGGTAAGGAATTTAATGCTTTCTATGGTTACAAATCAGACGGTATCTTTCAAAGCAAGGAAGAAATAGCAAATGCTCCGAAATACACAATGATCAGCAACGACCGTTTAATTCCTGGTGATATCAAATTGGTTGACATAAATGAAGATGGTGAAATTAACCCTGACGATAAGGTAATCCTGAGTTCAGAAAACCCGAAATATACTTTCGCATTCAATCTGGGTGCTAGGTGGAAAATGTTTGATCTCAACTTGTTCTTTCAAGGTGCCGCTGGCGTATCACGCTACTTCACTGATGAATTCTATGGTGAATTTAACGGTGACTCTGGTCACCCTTCAAATCACTGGTTAGGCCGCTGGACCCCAGAAAAGCCAACCAACAAATGGCCTAGAGCTTCTAAATTCAGAACATATAACTTACCGGAAACTACTTGCTCAGACTTCTGGTTGGTAAATACCAATTACTTGCGTCTGAAAGATATTCAAGTTGGTTTCAATGTTCCTAAAGAATGGCTGCAAGCTGTACGTCTAGGATCTGCTAGAATTTACTATAGCGGTACTAACCTGCTGACATTCAGTAAAACTCCTCAGGGTATCGACCCTGAAGCTCCGGCTGGATGGGGTGCATATTATCCGCACGTGAAGACTCACTCTATTGGTATTAATATTACATTATAATTTAGCAATTATGAAAAATATATATTTGTCACTTATTTCAGGTTTCTTATTTACAGCTTGTTCACTGGATAGAGTGCCGTACGATGCCTTATCTACCGCTACTTTCCCAAAAACAGAAGCAGATGTAGAAATGTTAGCTGTTGGTTGTTATGATGGCTATGCCAACCAAGATTATACTATATACAATGACGTGTTTAGTGATAACGGTTATTGTGCCATCAATACTAATTGGGCTGTTTTTGCCAATGGTACAGCTACTCATGCTGTTCCAGGCATCAACTGGTATGATTACACCCTGATTACTCGTTGTAACAACTTCTTGCATCAGGTTACTACCAAAGAAATTCATTTCAATGATCCCAAACGTTTGGAAGTCTTGAAAAACGAAGTTCGCTTTCTACGTGCTTGGCGTTACTACATGATGGTAACTGCATATGGTGACATCCCTTTGATAACAGAAGTAGTTCCTTCTTTGGAAGATGCCAAACTGCCAGCTACTCCAGAAGCTGATGTAGTGAAATTCATCCTTGATGAACTGAATGATATCACTAAAGACGGAGCATTGGATGTAAGTCCGAAACAGAAAGGAAGAATTACACGCGGTGCTGCTTTGGCCTTGAAGGTAAGATTGTGTCTGTTCTACAAGAAATATGATGAAGTGATTGACGCTGCCAATGAAATCAAGAGCTTGGGTGTGTATAATCTGTACCAAGAAGGTGAAGTTCCTTATTCTGAATTGTTCAAAGAAGCCAATGAAGACAACTGCGAAATCATTCTGGCTGTAAAGAAAGTAATGAACGACTACAAAAACCAAACCATTATTGAATTTTGTAACGTGATTGACGGTGGTTGGTCGGCATTCGTACCCATTCAATCTCTAATTGATGCATATGAAATGAAAGATGGTCTGACAATCGAAGAAGCTCAGGCTATAGGTAAGTATAATCCAGAACATCCTTACAAAGATAGAGATCCCCGTTTCTATGCTACAATCCTTTACTCGGGTGCTGATTGGATGGATAACAAGGGTAGAAAGAGAATCTATAATACGCTGGACAGAAACATTAACGGTGAACCTAACAAAGATCATCGTCTTGATTCTAGAAATGCTTCTCAAACTAGCTATTCTGTCTGTAAATACATGAAACCACTGACTCAATATTCAGATATAAACAATACTGGTCTGGATATGATTGTGTTCCGTTATGCTGAAATCTTACTCTCAAAGGCTGAAGCTATGATTGAAAAAAATACAGACCTTTCAGATGCTACTGACTTGATTGACCTAATCAGAGAAAGAGCTGGCATGCCAAAAGTAGACAGAGCAAAATATAATACACAAGCTAAACTGAGAGAATTGCTCAGAAGAGAACGCCGCGTAGAATTTGCTTTCGAAGGCTTAAGAAGAGATGATATCATCCGTTGGGACATTGCCAAAGACGTACTGAATGGTCCAATCTATGCTTCTAACCAAGGTACCGTAGATATGGACCCAAGCATTCCACAAGAAGAGCGTGCTACAATTTTCCAAGGTGAAAAGAACCAGGTGGTACTCGAAATCCGTAAATTCAGGAACCGTTACATGCCGATTCCACAAGCTGAATTGGATAAGAACCCGAACTTGAAACAAACTAACTTTAAAATATAATCTTATTAAGTAGTTCTAATATTTGTTGGGTCCCTATGTTATGATGGATGCTTGGTGTCGTCATCGAGGATAGGGACTTACTTTTTAATTGTATACCATGAGAAAAAGATTAATTTTAATTGCAGCCTTACCCCTCAGCATAAGCTTGAAACCACTTGCCGCTCAGAATGAAAAGATTTTTATCATCGATAAACAGACAGTCTATCAAGAAATAGACAACTTCAGCGCCTCAGACGCTTGGCGCTGCGCTTTCATTGGTAAAAACTGGCCTCAAGAAAAAAAAGAAAAAATTGCCGACTTACTATTCAAACGTGAATTTGACAAAAAAGGCAACCCCATCGGGATGGCCTTGACTAACTGGCGCGTAAACATCGGAGCCGGAAGCTATGAAAACCGTGAAGCAAAGGAGGTGGATAACTCTTGGAACCGTACCGAATGTTTCCTCTCACCCGATGGTAAGTATGACTTTACCAAGCAGGCAGGACAACAATGGTTCATGAAAGCGGCCCGTGAACGAGGCATGAATAACTTCCTGTTTTTCACGAACTCAGCTCCCTACTTTATGACTCGTAGCGCTTCTACTGTTTCTGCTGACCAGGATTGCATCAATCTGCAAAATGATAAATTCGATGACTTTGCCCGTTTCTTGGTGAAGAGCGCTCAACATTTCCGTGAACAAGGCTTTCACGTAAATTACATCAGCCCGAACAATGAGCCAAACGGACAATGGCATACCAATTCCTTCCAAGAAGGCAGCTTTGCCACTAAAGCTGACCTTTACCGCATGGTAGAAGAATTGGATAAAGCAATCAGCGAAGCTCAAATCGACACAAAAATTCTAATTCCAGAAGTAGGTGACATGAAATATCTATTTGAAATTGATTCGATAACTAAAACTCCAGATGATATCATCCACTCTATGTTCTACAAAGACGGACAATACAGCGTGCTGAAGTTCAAAAATCTTTTTAACTGTGTAGCAGCACACGACTATTGGTCAGCCTATCCCGCTACTTTGTTGGTGGATATACGTAATCGAATTCACAAAGAACTCTCAGCCAACAGTCACAATACCAAATTTTGGGCATCAGAATACTGCATTCTGGAAAAGAATGAAGAAATTACTATGCCAGCCTCTCCGAAACGAAGCATTAACCTAGGCTTGTATGTAGCCCGCATCATTCATAATGATCTAACTTTGGCCAATGCTTCGGCCTGGCAATGGTGGACTGCTGTATCATTAGGCGAGGATGTGCCCATTCAGCTATTGCCGCTTGAAGGTTCAAACGGGTTGTCGTTACAATATGACGGTGAAATTTCTACCACCAAAATGCTGTGGACTACTGCCAACTACAGTTTCTTTGTGCGTCCGGGCATGAGACGTATCTCCGTAAAACCGACCTATAAGGTAAGTGATTTGGAAGCTGCTACTTCACTGATGATTTCATCGTATACTGATGGGAAAGAAGTGGTGACCGTAGTAATTAACTATTTAGAGGATAATCAGGTGATTACCCTAAACTGTGACTATGCCCAAAAAGGAAAAGTTTATCTGACTACAATCGACAAGAATCTGCAATACATGGGTGAACAACCGCTGAAAAAACTGCAGTTGCCAGCACGTTCGGTAGCTACCATTGTAGTAGAAGACAATTAATTAAACCCGTTGGTGGAATTAACTTAATATATATTTAACTCTACCAACGGGTATCTTAAATAAAATAGAATAACCTGTTGGTTGAATTGAATTAGCGAATATTTTATCTTCCCGATAGAATAATTGTTAATATATTACATGAATGTCATTGTGGTGATTTTACCTGTCATTCGGGTAAAAAGCCCGTATGACTGCTTTGCATAGTTGCGTATCGTTATGAGATTGTCATTGAGTTGAGAGAATATAGTTTCAATACATTTTCTGAAGCGTTTATAAGTTCGAGAGAGTGTTCGCCTATTTTTCTAATTCATCCGGTATGGAACTTACAGCGTAATATTTGCTATATCGAAGAGGGTTTATTGCATATGTACACTGAGGTATTCCTTATTTCTAAACATCATGCAGCCATGAAATTCTCATTGCACATCTTTGAAATAATGAAAGTTGTAGATGCTTGCCGCTACCATATCGTAAGAATGAATCATACCTTGCATTTCGCAGACAGCATGGAGTTTATAATCATAATAATGCACTCCCTGCGAAGCATAATAAGCCTAGTTAGATATAGCGTCCGGATTGTCCCGCTTCATGACGTATCGTTTGATGCTTGCGTTCAAGCAAACCTTTACCGGTTTGGAATCAATACGGCCCCGTCAATCGCAATTACCACAATCTTTGTGGATTTCTTTGGCAAGGAGAGTTGTCAGTTTGCGCCGGGCGTTGAACTGATGTCAGCTATCAGGCTTGGCTAATCGTTTTTGTACTCACTATGAGAGATGAAACAAGAAATTTTCACTGTCGAATCCGAAAGCTTCTCTCGTTATGCTGAGAGCGACAACTTTCAGGTCGGAGAACTTTAGAATAATGCTACATCTGGGTATATTTCCAAGTTCGTTTAGGGACATTTATAAATGTCATAAAAAAGTAAGATGGCATATGCAGAGGATTTCCTACTGTCATCTCATATGTCATTTTTATTGTATGTTTTTTCTTTAACCTCAAATCTTATCCGTTTGGGTATGCTGTGTTCCGAAAGAAGCCTGGCAACTTCCTCTAATAGAGTCTTTATAATCCCGCTATGCGGCTTTCTTTTGTCTGTTTTTGATTTATAACTGATCCCACCTTTCTCAACTTCTCGTCCTTTGCCCCTTTCCCTTGCGTACGAAAGAAGTGGATATCCTATCTTTTGTGCAGAACTTCCTGTTGGCATTATTAGTATATGGAATTGGTAGCCACGCATCTTACCCTAACACTCATAAGCTTCTGCTGTATATGGACAACATAAAGGGAGATAATAAGTATCATACAGTAGACGAAAGGCCTTTTCTTTGTTTTCTGCAAAGAGAGCTAGTATCCTTTCGTCTACTTCATTATATCTATTGTATTTTCTTGCATTATTGTTCATGGATGCCTTTTGCGGCACAAAATTAGGAATTTAACCGACACGATATACGACTTTCATGGATTAAAAATGCAAAAAGTACAATGTATTATGAATATTTTCTTTATTTTTCAATTCTGAACCAGTCAGCGTCCGTCCATCCTCCGTCATTGGTTACAATAGCGGGGCGCGTACAGAAGATACCTACCTTGGCTCCTATCCATTTACCTTCTTTTACTTGGAAAGTTTCTCCTAATGGCTGGAATTTCTTGCCGTCCGTACTGTAACTGAGGTTACATTTCACTAATAAGTCGTGACCGCCTTCACTGGCTTTAATCTTGTCTCCTTTTGCGGAAAATTTAGCGCGAAGATAGATTGTGCCGTCTTTTAAGGGAACGGAAGCATTTACTTTTTCAGTAGCTCCCCGATCGGCTTTCAAGCATTCCACTTGTGACAGGACAAGTCCGTTGTCTGTGTTTTCAACAACTAATCCGGCATAATCCATTCCCATTACAACCATTCCCGTACGTTCACCTTTATATTTTTCTGTCGGCTTGAAAGTAAGTTTGGTGGTGGCAGTAAAATTGGGAGCCGGGGTTTTTTGTAGCATCAGATTAGAAACATCCCATAAACTTTTATAATCTTCGGGAACTGGGTAGGAGTATAGACGTACAAATCCTTCTCCTCCGTTGAAATAAGCCCATTTTTCATTGATGTTAGCCTGCCATTGCCATTGAGGAGACAATGTATAACCATCAAACTCGTCACTTTCTTGCGGGGTACAAATAGGATAGTTCTTACCTACATTAGGCTTTTTATAAGTCAGAACAGGTTCGCCACAACCATCGCCGTCTTTATCAACACCTATAACGGGCCAGTCATCAACCCATTTCATAGGTTGCAGGTGGACTAAGCGTCCGTAAGCTCCTACGTCTTGGAAGTGCATAAACCAGTCTTCTCCCGTAGGGGTGTCTACCCAACCGCCTTGATGAGGCCCGTTGACGGGAGAGTTGCCTTGCGCTAATACTGTTTTCCATTCGTATGGACCGTATACGTTTTTTGAGCGAAGTACGACTTGCCATCCTGTAGGAACGCCGCCTGCCGGATGGAAGATGTAATAGTATCCATTACGTTTATAGAATTTGGGCCCTTCACAAGTCTGATGTGCTTCATGACCATCGAAAATGATACGGGATTGTGTGATAGCTTTACTTGCATCAGCACTTAGCTCACAAATTGTAATTACACTTTTCAGTCCGGCCCGGCTTCCTGCATAAGCGTGAACCAGATATACACGACCGTCATCATCCCATAATGGAGTCGTGTCGATGATGCCCTTTCCGGCTTTCACCAAAACTGGCTCGCTCCAGGGACCTTTCGGATCTTTGGCTTTCACCATGAATGCTCCTTGGTCCGGGTCACCCCAGAATATATAGAATTCACCGTTATGGTGGCGGATACTGGGTGCCCATACACGGTTGCCATGTTCAGGACGGACATCGGTAACAGGGGGCAGTGCGTAGGGTACAGCCGCACCTATGATAGTCCAGTTGACAAGGTCTTTGGAGTGTAATATTTGTAAACCGGGCAGACAGTTGAAACTGGATGAGGTCAAATAATAATCGTCTCCTACACGGCAAACGTCCGGATCGGAGTAATCCGCATACAGGACTGGATTTTTGTAGGTTCCATTGCCTTGGTCGGCCACCCAGGCTTGGGATACATAATTCTGTGCGGGAGCAGATAAAAAACAGCCTCCTAGCAGACAGAGAGTGATTAGTCGTTTCATGGTTTTAGATTTTTTATTTAATCGTAATTTTGCAAGGATGTTCCAATTCTTTTCTCCATTGGGGAAGATAATTGAACCAGTCTTTCATATCTTTAAATCCGAAACTTTCTTTTTTTGAGGTGAAAGTAACGTAATAGTGGAAATGCTGTTGCCCCGGTGCTTGTAAGGTATATAGGTAGTTTGAACCGTCTTGTACTTCTTTACCGATATATTTAGGAATGAAAGTTCCCATACCTGTTGTTTCCTTCACATAGCCTATGGTGTCTGTGACGGGCCAGTCGGTTCCCCAGCTTCCAGTCAGTCCTTTATGGTCGCTCATGTGACCTCCTTCTTTCAGAATCTGTACACCTGCTGCAAAGACTTCCTGTTTAAGCGGACGGTCAAACAGGACATCTACCTTCATGTCCCGATGACCGCCATAGATGGTATATCGATTGATCATGTTCAAATCGTTCCCTTGATATTCCCAACCGATGACTTCTGCTTCGACGATGGCACGTACAGGACCGGAGGCTAGTACACGTTCCGTGCGGTTTACTACTGGTTTTATGTGGGTCGCTTCAGTACCATTCCAACCTTTTAATGCACCTACACCACCACTATTGTAAACACGTAGCGCATCATCTCCGTAGCCGTTGGCACGTTGCGCTTTGGTAGGGTAGAAACAAGTCTCTTTTATTTCCAGTCTTTTATTTACTTTGCTATATGGATCTACCGTCTGTTTTTCGTTGAAATAGATACGATAGGCAACTAATTCACTCTCTATAGCCGGTCCGTGATGGTAAACAAAACTATATACATTCTCGGTTCCTGCCGCTGAAAATCCCGTAATATTGGCGAATTTGTTGTTATGTCCGTAAGCTTTCATTTGGGCATAAGTACGTGCCGGATAGTTTTTTTCACTTTTTTCTGAAGAGAGAATTATACGGAAACTTTTGTTGCTTTTGGCTGGCATATCGATGAGGAAAGCCAGTTCGTCAGCACGTGCGTCACCGTTCAGATCGTCCAGTTGGGACGGAATTTCTTTATTACCTTCCCATACAGTGGCGGATTTGATGTTGAAACCTGCTTTCAGGTTATTTAAATCTATCACTATCGGTTCGTCGGTCTTATTTTGAATCCATTCATTGCTGACTTCTACGGTCAGTGTCTTTTCGCCTTTTTGTGCAAAAGAGTTGGTAAAGCATCCTGCTAATAATGTGAGGACAATAATTGAGCGCTTTTTCATAATGATGTATAGTTTATTATTTTAAGCACGGATCATACGGATTACACAGTGTTAGTATGAAAACCGTGTTTATCCGTGCAATCCGTGCTTTACTATTTTTATAAATTAAGTGGAGAAATGCACTAATGGGTGTAAGAATTAGAAATTGAGTTCTTCTCCTTGTGCCCCGATTTCAGCATGATTCTTTCCGTCTATCGTTACATTGGAAACATTTTGCATCTTCAAGTTCTTTCCACTTTTTACTAACTCTATTTTGATATTTTTCATATTAACTTCGTCGGCTTCGCTTAATACTACACCTTCTTTAGCATTAGATACGATGATATTCTCCATATTGATATTCTTGATTCTCATCTCAGGCAAGCCATTGAAGAACACAGCCCTGCCTGCTCCGTTACAGGTTACATCTTTGATAAAGATATTACGGAATATCGGAGTTTCTTCTGTTACAGGAGGGATGGTAGTTTCTGCTTTCTTTTCATCCTGATTAGGATCTTCACCACGACCTTTTCCACCATAGTATAAATTGAATATTAATGCTTCGTTCGGAATATTAATCATGTTGATATTGCTGATGTAGATATTCTCTACCAATCCGCCACGCCCACGATTACTTTTAAAGCGTAAGCCAACATCTGTACCCATGAAAGTACAATTGTCTACATATATGTTGTTTACACCTCCTGACATCTCACTACCTACAACAAAACCTCCATGTCCATGTAATACGGTGTTGTTCATAACGATAACATTTTGACAAGGTTCACCGCGTTTGCGCCCTTGTTCGTCCTTTCCTGACTTTATACAGATACCATCATCTCCTGCATCAAATGAGTTGTTTATAATCAATGCTTTATTACATGATTCCAAATCAAGAGCATCTCCGTTTTGTGAGTACCAAGGATTAGAAACTGTAACTTTATTAATTGTAATATTTTCACATGATAGCGGATGTAAGCACCAACTGGGTGAATTTTTGAATGTCGCTCCTTCCAGCAATACCTTATTACATTTGATGAAACTTAGCAATACAGGACGTAACCAGTCGCGCATGTAGTCCCAGTCAGAATCGGTAAGTTCTCCACGAGGTACGTTGAAGTTGTCTTTTGACAGGATAGCACCTTTCAATGCACCTTCACTGGGATACCAGATTCTTCCGTCGGTATCTACCACACCACCGGAGGCGACCAATTTTTTCCATTGGCCTTCAGTCAGTTTATCTTTCTTGGTCGGACGCCATGTGTCTCCATTACCATCAAATACTCCGTGGCCTGTAATCGCTATATTTTCAGCATTACGTGCTGAAATAGGAGACTGGCAACGACGGGTTTCCAAACCTTCAAAAGAAGTGTTTATAATGGGATATAGTGAATGGTCTGCACTGAATAATACTAACGCATTCTTTTCTGTATATAGATTCACATTGCTCAATAGTTCGATGGGACCGGTCAGCCACAAGCCTTCAGGGATAATGACTTTACCACCGCCTTTGGCATTAACCTGTTGGATTGCATCATTAATAGCCTTTGTGTTTAAAGTAATACCGTCTGGCTTGGCACCGAAATCTATGATGTTTACCGAATAGTCTGGAAAAGTAGGTTGTTCAACTTTATCCATCTTGAAAGGGAGGCTTGTATAGATGGCGGGATCTATAATATCTTCTACAATAGTCGTAGACGGACAATTATTACATCCGGTCAAAAAAGGAATTAAACATGTGGCAGGAAGTAATAGAATCTTCTTTATTAAAGTAGTCATTGGTATTATATATGTTTAAGATTAATAATTATCTAGTTGATTGTTGCTTTAAGAAGTCTTATCACTCTCCCGTAAAAGACCCTCACGGGCTATTTACGGGAGCAGCAATAATGTTTCATGTTAACCTAATTCTAACCTTAAATAAATATTATGAAAAAACCTCTTAATTCGATGGCAAATATAGCTGAAAGAATTGTCCTTTATGTGCACTATTTGATAGAATAAGTGGATTTTTTGTTAAATTCTCATTTAGCTGAAACCTTAAATGGTAAAAATTAGTTTTATAATTGCATTATTTCTTCATTTGTGTGCAAAAAAAGCTATGATTAATTTATTTGTTTGTATCTTTGCAAACTAATTTAACAATAAAGAAGGTATGAGTTACAATTTGTTGAAAGGAAAAAGAGGTATTATTTTTGGTGCATTGAACGAACAGTCTATCGCATGGAAAGTTGCTGAAAAGGCTGTAGAAGAAGGTGCGTCCATTACATTGTCCAATACTCCGGTAGCTGTCCGTATGGGAGAAGTTTCTGCTTTAGCTGAGAAACTGAATTGTGAGGTAATTCCGGCAGATGCAACCAGCGTAGAAGATTTGGAGAATGTTTTCAAACGTTCGATGGAAATATTAGGTGGAAAAATAGATTTCGTTCTGCATTCTATCGGTATGTCTCCTAACGTTCGTAAGAAACGTACTTATGATGACCTCGATTATGATATGTTGAGCAAGACTCTGGATATATCTGCCGTTTCGTTCCACAAAATGATTCAAGCTGCTAAAAAGCTGGATGCTATTGCGGAGTATGGTTCAATTTTGGCTTTGAGTTATGTTGCTGCACAACGTACATTCTATGGATATAATGATATGGCGGATGCAAAAGCATTGCTTGAATCTATCGCACGCAGTTTTGGTTACATTTATGGTCGTGAACATCATGTGCGTGTGAATACCATATCTCAGTCACCGACCATGACTACTGCCGGTTCAGGTGTGAAAGGTATGGATAAGCTGTTTGACTTTGCTAACCGTATGTCACCATTAGGCAATGCTTCGGCAGACGAATGTGCAGATTACTGCATTGTAATGTTCTCTGACCTGACTCGTAAAGTGACTATGCAGAATTTATATCATGATGGAGGTTTCTCCAGTGTAGGTATGAGTTTGCGTGCTATGGCAACTTATGAAAAAGGTCTGGATGAATATAAAGACGAAAACGGAAACATCATTTACGGATAAGAAATAGATGATGCGCAAAATTATATTCATATTAGTAGTATGTCTTGTTGCTCTTTCCTCCTGTCAGTGGGATGGGAAGAGTGGCAATACTGCTGATGTGGATGTAAGAGTTGCCCGTTATGATCGTTTGCAGTATGAGTATGTCACGATGAATAGTTTCTCGGCACTGCAAAAAATGAATACGGACTATCCTCAGGTTACCAAGCTGTTGATAGAAGATGTATTGGCGATAGGTGAGGTGGATGACATGAAGATTAACGACCGGATGTTGGAATATTATTCGGATTCTACTTTATTGACTTTGATGCACGATGCCGAAGAGAAATTTAAGGATCTTGGTTGGGTTGAGGAAAAACTGACCAAAGGTTTCAAACGTTTGAAAAAAGAGGTTCCTACATTGTTCGTTCCTCATTTTTATGCTCAAATAGCTGCTCTGAATCAGTCTGTTGTAGTTGGGGATAGTATTTTGGGTTTTAGTATTGATAAGTATATGGGAGCAGATTATCCTTTATATAAACGCTTCTATTATGACTATCAATGTCGCAGTATGGAGCCTGATCGTATTGTTCCGGATTGTTTTACCTTTTATTTGCTGAGTCAGTATCCTTTGCCATGGCAGCCTGGTCGTACTTTATTAGATATGATTATGCATCGTGGAAAGATAAATTGGATAGTGGCTCATATTTTAGGGTATGAATCTTTTGAGAAAGAGATGGGATATAGTGAGGATGAGGCTGAGTGGTGCAGGAAGAATAAAACAAGTCTGTGGAAGACAATGGTTGAAAATGGTCATTTATATGCTACCGATCCCCTTGTTGTACGTACTTATATACGCAAGGATCCCTTTATTTCTATTATGGGTGAGAAAACTCCTGCAAGTATTGGAGTATGGATGGGGATTTTGCTGATTGATGAATATATGAAAAAGCATCCTGATATGACAATAAAGGATTTGTTGGCTAAGACGGATTATCATCAGATGTTGGCTGGAACAGATTTCAAACCTTGATATTTTGATTGATTAGTAGTATGATGGAAGTTGCTTTGTATCTATTGCCTGTCACATTAGGCGAAACTCCTGTGGAAAATGTGTTGCCTGTGTATAATAAAGAGGTCATTCTCGGCATCAAACATTTTATTGTAGAAGATGTACGCTCGGCACGTCGCTTTTTGAAAAAGGTAGATCGCGGGATTGACATAGATGCATTGACTTTTTATCCATTGAACAAACATACTTCTCCTGAAGATATTTCCGGTTATCTGAAACCTTTGTTGGCCGGACAGTCCATGGGAGTTATTTCTGAAGCCGGTTGTCCGGCTGTTGCTGATCCTGGAGCGGACGTGGTTGCTATTGCTCAGCGTAAGAATCTTAAAGTGGTGCCTTTGGTAGGACCTTCCTCTATTATTATGTCTGTTATGGGATCGGGTTTTAATGGACAGAGTTTTGCTTTTCATGGTTATTTGCCTATTGAGCCTGGTGAGCGTGCGAAACGTATTAAGGTATTGGAGCAGCGTGTTTATGCAGAAGATCAGACGCAGCTTTTCATTGAAACTCCTTATCGTAATAATAAGATGGCGGAAGATATTCTTAAGAATTGCCGTCCGCAAACCAAACTTTGTATTGCTGCCAATATTACGTGTGAAGGAGAATATATAAAGACTAAGACAATAAAGGAGTGGCAGGGGAAATTGCCGGATTTATCGAAGATTCCCTGTATTTTCTTGATTTATAAGTAATGCGATAACAGATATTCATTTAAATTCCTCCCACATCTGTGTCACTATGTTCAGATGATCTATTTCTTCTTTTAGAAAAGAACTATATTGGGCAGAATTCATTTCTATTTCTTCGGGAGTTACAAATTTTCCTCCGGTAAAATGTATCTGTTCTTCATCGTTTAAAGGAAGAATATATAGCATGATGGTTTTTTTAACTCCATTGGTTTCTTTTACCAAATGTTTCAAACTGAAGCGTGGTTCCGGTTGTCCGGTAATATGGTTGCTATATTTATTTTCTACTTCTTTGGCATATTTATCCGTATCTGTCTTGCAGGCATAAATGTAGTCTTCCATAGGTATGTCCAACTTGCCGGGTTCTTCACCTTGATAACTGCGGGGAGCAACATAGATCTTTCCATTGCAAATAGGGGCGATACGTAAAAAAGGCATTTTTTTATAGGTTAAACTGATTGTTTTCACAAATGCATGATTGACAATAATGCAAATGACATATATCAAAGGAGGGATGATGTGGGTCATAGCGTAAAGGGTATTATAAGATAGTGGACTGAAAAATAAATAAATTATGCAGGAAGCAAACAGGTGAATGCCGGATAAAACAGCTATAACCTGTGTGGCCCAACAGTTCAGAATAGATATCTTATAATGAAAGTAGGAGAATAGTTTTGTATAAAAATTGGGGACCATGAGATAGAGTAGTGAAAAACAGAGTATCAGTATTTCTAGCGTAATGGGAACTGTTCGGTCCGGAATAAGCATATCTCCGCTTATGCCTTTTATGATGGATGCAATGATTAATGCCAAAGTTCCATGTAGTAATACTAGATTTGGCTGATAAACAGGAGGTTTGACAAGTCTGTATAGGATATAAATAATGCTAGCCAAACTACAGACATACAAAACAACTGCATCTTGAAAGAAAATGCAGAAAATCATGCATACAATGGCTGGTATTAACCCTGTGGACATGATTAAATTCTTGTATTCCAGTAACGATTTCATTCTCTCTATCTCTATTTATATCTTTATAACAAAAAAGATATAAAGTTGGTTTACTCGTTACCCTTTAAATTTTATATGTTTTTCTGCATGATAGGAGGAACGTACCAAAGGTGCGCTTTCCACTTCTCGGAATCCTTTCTTTAATCCAATTGTTCTATACTGTTTAAATTGATCGGGAGTAATATATTCCGCTACCGGATAATGGCGGTGGGTAGGTTGTAGATATTGGCCAATAGTAAGTATCTTGCAGCCTTGTGCCAATAAATCGTCCATGACTTCTTCTACTTCTTCCGGGCGTTCTCCCAAACCTACCATAATACCGGATTTAGCTGTAATACCATTATTGGCTATTTGTTTGATGACCTTTAAACTGGTTGCATAGTTGGCTGCGCTTCGTACCAGGGGACTGATGCGGCGTACAGTTTCCATATTGTGTGAGATGATGTCTGGTTTGGCGTCAATGACTAGCTGAATCAGTTTGCTATTTCCTTGAAAATCAGGGATTAAAACTTCGGTTGTGGTTTCCGGATTCAAGCGCTTGATTTCTGAAATCGTTTTAGCCCAATGGGCAGCACCCAAATCATCTAGATCATCACGGTCTACAGAGGTAATAACGGCATGAGATAATTTCATGAGTTGAATGGACTCTGCTACATGGGTAGGTTCTTCAGGGTCTAACGGAAGAGGCCGTCCGGTCTGTGTGTTGCAAAATTTGCAGGAACGGGTACAAATTTCGCCACCTATCATAAAAGTGGCAGTACCTTTTCCCCAGCATTCTCCCATATTGGGACATCGTCCGCTACTGCAAATAGTATGTAGTTTGTGGGAATCTACAATATGTTTGGTTTCGGTATATCGAGCATTTGCCCCTATGTTTATCTTAAGCCAGTCTGGTTTTTTAACGTGATTCATGATGATATTAGATTTATAATTCACCACAGATTATACCAATGCAAATTGTTTTCATTCGGTTTTTATGTAAAATTGTATAATCTGTGGTGAATGGTTTTTTATTTTAAATTATCAATAAAGAAATTGGCTACGCGAGTCAGTAAATGTTTAGTTGTGTTGCCTCCACTGATTCCATGGTTGCGGTTGGTATAGATTTGCATGTCAAATTGCTTGTCGGCCTGTACCAATGCTTCACTGTATTCTGCGTTGTTACGTAAGTGTACATTATCATCTGCTGTGCCGTGGATCAGCAACAATTCACCGTTCAGTTTGTTGGCACGGTTAATAGCAGATGCAGCATTGTAACCTTCCATGTTTTCTTTGGGGGTACGCATGAAGCGCTCTGTATATACCGAATCGTAGAAACGCCAGTCTGTAGGAGCTGCAACAGCTACTCCAGCTTTGAATATCGGTGTTCCTTCACTCATGGACATTAATGTATTGTAACCTCCATAGCTCCATCCCCATATACCGATACGGTTACCATCTACATAGGGTAGTGTACTTAAGTATTTGGCGGCTTCTACTTGATCTTTCGATTCTTTTACTCCTAAACTCAAGTAGGTGCATTTTTCAAAATCAGACCCTCGGCCACCGGTTCCGCGTCCGTCTACACAAGCCATGATGAAGCCTTGACCGGCCATATAAGCTTCGAACATGCCGCCATCTCTACGGGCTCCAATTCCCCATTTGTCTGCAACTTCTTGTGAACCCGGTCCACTATATTGGTGCATGATAACAGGATATTTTTTGTTCGGATTGAAATTTGCGGGTTTCATTATCCAACCATTCAATTCCACACCGTCATTGGTCTTGAAACTAAATAGTTCTTTACTTGGCATATTCAGACGTGAAACTTGGTGTTTCAATGTGTTATTATCTACTAAAGTTGCCAATTCTTTACCATTATTGTCATTAAGGGTAATGACAGGAGGGGTGTTGATATTAGAGAAAGTATTGATGTAATACTTCATATTGTTACTGAAAATAGCTTCATGAGTTCCTTCCTGTTTGGATAGTTTGGTCTTTTTACCTTTGCCGTCCACTTTGTAGATAGCGGTGCGTAGCGGACTACCTTCATTGCTTTCAAAATAGAATGTGTTGGTAGCTTCATCCCATCCCAGGAAATCTTTCACTTCGAAGTTCCCTTTTGTGATTTGCTTAACCAGGTTTCCTCCGCTAGTGTAAAGATAGAGATGGTTATAACCGTCTTTTTCACTCATCACCACAAAGTTTTTTGGATAGAAAACGATGTTGGAGTAGGCTTCTTCTTTAATGTATTGGGGAGCTTCATCACGTACCATCAGTTTACACAATGTACTTCGTGGATTGGCAAAATAGAGGTCGAAACGGTTTTGATGACGGTTCAAAGTCATGATTGCCAACGCATTCTCATCATCCGTAAACTTGATGCGAGGGATATAACCGTCTGCATCTAGAGGCAAGTTCATCTTGCGGGTTACCTTACTTTTTATATCAAAAGTATGAACGGTTACTTTGGAATTGTTAATTCCTGGCATAGGGTATTTGTATTCATATTCTCCCGGATAAGTGCTGAATTTCTCTAATGCGGGAACCATACCTTTGTATAGTGGAAAAGAATACATAGGTACTTGACTCTCATCAAAACGGATATAGGCAAGCATCTGGCTGTCTGCACTGAAGTCGAAAGCACGGTTGAAGCCGAATTCCTCTTCATATACCCAGTCGGGAATACCATTTAGCACTTCGTTGAATTTGCCGTCTTTGGTTACTTGTGATTCACTGTTGCCAAACAATAATTTTACCAGATAGATATTATTATCACGTACAAAAGCTATCTGATTGCCATCCGGCGAGAATAAAGGAACCTGTTGTGGACCGTTTTCTGAGAGCGGTTCCATTTTATTGTTTTTTACGTTGAAAATATAGTAATTGGCGGTAAACGAACGACGATAAATAGGTTTGGTTTCAGTCTGTATTAGAATCAGTTTTTCATCGGGTGACATGATATAGTCATCAAATGACTTGATGCTACAGTCACGGGCCGTATTTACATCGAAGATGGTACCTGTTTCTTTGCCGGTCTTGAAAGAATACTGTATGATTTTTTTGCCATCGGCACTCATTTGGGTATAATGTTCTCCATCCAACATCGGTTTGATACCTCTGATTCCTTCGGCACGATACGTTCTGTTTGCTACGTCTTGCAAGCTTACTTGTTGGGCTCCGACTGTCAGCAAGCAGAAGAATAAAATAATAAATATACTTAATTTTCTCATAATAGATAAATTCTTTAAATGATAATCAAAGACAAAGGTAAAACTTTTGTTTGAAAATACGTATCTTTGTCCCGCAAAATAAGTTCATGAACAGAGAGATGCTTTATAACGACTTATCCGGCTTTTTAGCTATGCACTTTCCTTGTAAAGTGCAGAAGATTTCTATTAATGCCGGATTTACTTGTCCTAACCGTGACGGCTCGGTAGGATACGGAGGTTGCACTTATTGTAATAATCAAACATTTAATCCGGCCTATTGCCATACGGGAAAGTCTGTTGCTCAGCAGTTGGAAGAAGGAAAGCGGTTCTTTGTACGCAAATATCCGGAAATGAAATATCTGGCCTATTTTCAGGCTTATACCAATACGTATGGGGAACTGGAAGAGTTGAAAAGAAAATACGAAGAGGCGCTGATGGTAGAGGATGTGGTAGGACTGGTGATAGGAACTCGTCCGGACTGTATGCCGATATCATTATTGGATTATTTGGAAGATCTTGGTAAACGCACTTTTGTATTAGTGGAGTATGGCATTGAAAGTACGGATGATGAAACGTTGCGCCGGATAAACCGGGGACATACTTTCGCCGTTTCTGCGGAGGCTGTTCGGAAGACTGCAGAGAGAGGGATTTTAGTAGGAGGGCATATAATTCTTGGTTTGCCCGGAGAAGAAAGAGAAATGTTAATCAGACAGGCAGGAGTACTTTCACAATTACCTCTGACTACTTTAAAGCTGCATCAGTTACAACTTATTAAAGGTACGCGCATGGCGAGTGAATATGTGAAAGAGCCTGAAGCTTTCCATCTTTATACAGCTGATGAATATGTTGATTTGGTTATTGATTATATAGAACATCTTCGTCCGGACATCGTACTGGAGCGTTTTGTTTCCCAATCACCTAAAGAATTGTTGATAGCTCCTGATTGGGGATTGAAAAATTATGAATTTACGGATAAGGTGAAAAAACGGATGAGAGAAAAAGATGCCTGGCAAGGCAAATACTATAAATATTAAAAGAAGAAAACAGATATGGAAATCAAAGGAAAAGTACATTATGTGGGAGTGAATGACCGTAACAAGGCTTTGTTTGAGAACTTGTGGCCGTTACCTTATGGTGTGTCTTATAACTCTTATTTGATTGACGACGAGATGGTCGCTTTGGTGGATACAGTAGACGTATGCTATTTTGAGGTTTATTTGAAGAAAATTCGTAGCATTATCGGTGATAAACCTATCAATTATTTGATTATAAATCATATGGAACCAGACCATTCCGGTTCTATCAGTTTGATCAAGCAATATTATCCTAACATTGTGATTGTCGGTAACAAGAAGACTTTCGAAATGATTGAAGGGTATTATGGTGTAGGCGGTGAGCGTTATGTAGTGGGTGAAGGAGATTTTCTAGCTTTGGGACATCATAGACTGCGCTTTTCATTGATTCCGATGGTTCACTGGCCCGAAACGATGGTTACTTTTGATGAAACGGAAGGTATTTTGTTTTCCGGTGACGCTTTCGGTTGTTTTGGTGCATTGAATGGTGGTGTGGTTGATACAAATATTAATACAGATATTTATTGGAATGAAATGGTGCGCTATTATTCTAATATTGTAGGCAAATATGGTGCGCCGGTACAGAAGGCCTTACAGAAATTGCAAAACTTGAAAATAACGACTGTTTGTTCTACTCATGGTCCGGTATGGACAGAGGAAATTCCTCGTGTGGTACGTATTTATGACCGTTTGAGTCGTTATGAGGCCGAAGAAGGGGTTGTAATAGCTTATGGCTCGATGTATGGTAATACAGAGGAGGTGGCAGAAGCTATTGCAGAAGAACTGAGCAAGCAGGGAATTCGTAATATCGTGATGCATAATGTTTCTCATACCAGTCATTCTTTTATTATTGCGGATGTATTCAAATATAAAGGACTGATTGTGGGATGCCCCACTTATAATACTCAGATGTATCCGGAAATGGAAGCTCTGCTGAGCAAGCTGGCTTCTCGCGAGATAAAGGGACGTTATCTGGGATATTTTGGCTCATTTACATGGGCTAGCGCTGCTGTGAAGAAAATTGCAGAGTTTAATGATAAGTTGAAATTTGAGCCTGTCGGAAATCCTGTAGAAATGAAACATAGCATGAAGGCCGAAACTAACACTCAGGCAAAGGAGTTGGCTAAGGCTATGGCTGATCGTTTGAAAGCGGATAGAAAATAAATCTTGTGATAGCATACAAATGACGCAAATGACACATGATTGATAAGATCAAGCTTGTGACAATTGCGTCATTCGTGTTCTAAAGATTTCTGACGTTAGGCTTGATGTACAGTAAGCTGTGGGAATGGGAAGTTAATTCCTTCTTTATTAAAAATAGTATAGACAGTCTGATTCATACTGAAAAATACGTTCCAGTAATCCGAACTATTCACCCATACGCGGATTTTTATATTTACACTGCTGGCGGCAAGTTCTCCTAATTCAATAAAAGGGGCAGGACTGGTGAGAATACGTTTATCATTGGCAATGATTTCGCGCAATACTTTTTCTACTTTATTATAGTCTTCTCCGTAGTCCACGCCAAAATTCCATTCTATACGGCGGGTGTCCAGTTTGCTGTAATTTGTAATGACCCCACTACTCATGGCTCCATTAGGTACATATATCATCTTGTTGTCTGCAGTGATAAGAATAGTATGAAAAATCTGTATTTCTTTTACTGTTCCCGAGGCACCGGTAGAAGCTTCGATAAAGTCCCCCACTTTATAAGGCCTGAACAATAAGATAATCAGTCCACCGGCAAAATTTTGTAAGTTACCAGACAGTGCCATACCGATGGCAACACCGGCAGAAGCGAGAAGTGCGGCGAATCCTGTCAGCTCGATACCTAATTTCCCTATCACAGCAAGAATCAGCATGATGAGCAGTAAGATATTCACCATACTCTTTAGGAATGACTGGATACTCGGGTCCACTTTTCTTTTTTCCAAAATACGTGCAAAAAGTCTATTCAGCCAATTTACGAGGAACTTTCCGATTATAAAAATAATAAGTGCTCCTAATACTCTTTCTCCTAATTGAATGCCGGAGTCGATAAGTTTCTCTAATGCATTGGTTAATTGAATACTTGTTTCAGATGCTAATAACATGATAAATTTACTTTAATTTGACATTTCTAATATATAAAACAATTCAGATTAAAAATCGTTCAGAATACCTTTACCTTGACGTACAATTTCTGCTTCTCCGTTTGTACAGTTCACAATGGTAGAAGGTTCTATGCTTCCGATACCTCCATCAATAATTAGTTCTACCTCTTTGCCGAATTTTTCTTCTATCAGTTCTGGAGTGGTAATATATTCTATGTCTTCGCCGTCTTTCAGAGGCAACGTGGTGGTCATGATTGGTGCTTTTAGTATATGGCATATTTCCCTGATGATGTTGTTGTCTGGTACGCGTATACCTACTTCTTTACGGTTCTTGAATATTTTGGGCAGACGGTTTCCCGTATTCAGGATAAAAGTGAACGGTCCGGGAAGATTGCGTTTCATTAGCTTGAATGTGCTGTTGTCTACTTTGGCATATTCGCTGATATTGCTTAAGTCGTAACAGATAATGGATAAATTGTTTTTACGTGGATCAATGTTTTTCAGTTTGCAGATACGTTCTATTGCACGTTCTTTCAGACCATGACATCCTATGGCATACATCGTATCGGTAGGGTAAATAATTAACCCTCCCTCTTCCAATATCCGGATTACTTCTTCCAGATCTTTGGGATTATTATTCTTATTATAAAGTCTTAAAAGCATGTTATTTTAATTTTTAGATTTTTTTTCACGCAAGCGTTCCGCAATAGCCCATTGTAGGGCGGCTTCCTCTTCTTTTCCGATTCTCATCAATGCGTCTCCGAAATATTCATGGGCCTTCGGATGTTCCGGCTTTAAAGAAACAGCCCGGTCAAAATCTCCCAAAGCTCCTTCTATATTATCTAATGCCAGTCTGTTTTTTCCTCGATTGTAAATAGCTTTGAATAAAGCGGGACTAAGGCGTACCGCTTCATTCAGACAAACTTCGGCTTCGTAGTATTCCTTGTCATTATGTAATGTGATACCTTTACGTATCCAAGCGTCCGTATAAGAAGGATTCAATTCAATCGCTTTGTCATAATTGGCAATAGCAGCACGTGAATCATGTGCCTGGATGATACATTCATTTCCCATTAAATAATATTCGCGGGCATATTTTTCAAGATTTTTGCGTTGTACATGGAATTGGTCTTTTAGCCGTTTGTTTTCGACTTTCAAATTGTTGATGATTCCCAGCTTCTTACGTATAAATCTTTTGATCAAAGGCTTTTCGATATCATAACGTGAATGGATGGCAAGAAAGAATTGTTCTAGAAATCTTTCAAAATCACCTTTGTCGAAGTGTTGTACCGCTTCTACATATTGTACATCAGCTTGTGCCTGCTTCAATGCTTTTTCAATGGACTGGCGGTTATTGAATCGTTGCGAGAACTTTACTATTTCCGGGCGGACAAAGATATCTCCACGTGTAATTTGCTTTTTTAGTTGGATGCCGTCTAGTGAAGTACAGCGGCTCAATGCTACGTAGGCTTGTCCACCGGCAAACACCCCTCCTGTAAAATCAATAACGACCCTGCTGAAAGTCAATCCTTGGCTTTTGTGTATCGTGATGGCCCATGCCAAACGGATAGGATATTGTATAAATACTCCTAATTCTTCTTCTTCTATTTTTTTTTCTAGTTCATTATATTTATATCGTATATTGCGCCAACTGTCTTTTTTAACGTCAAATTCCTGTCCGTCTTCTGTGATAACATATAATGTATCCCCTTCGTCTATACCTGAAATGGTGCCAATCGTACCGTTCACCCAACGGTGGTCGTAATCGTTTTTTATAAAAATAATTTGTGCTCCTGGTTTTACTTCCAGTTCCATTTGGGTGGGAAGGCTGCTTTCTGGAAATTCTCCGTGTATCTCACCGGTCAGAATCGTTGATTCTCCAGGTAGTTCAGATAATTTCTTTTCATTGATAAAGTCTACGGTGTCTCTCCGGGTAGCAAGTGTGATATACATATCACTTTCATTTTCTTCTATGTGAGTGTTGTAACGGGTGTTCAGTAGTTGCAAGTCGGCTGCTCCGGCAGTATTGGTCCGGATATGATCCAATACGTTAACAAAAATTTTGTCCGACTGGCGGTATACTTTTGTCAGTTCTATGGATACCAGCTCCATTTCCTGAAAGACCCGTGCCGAAAAGAAATAAGGGGTGGGATAGAAGCGGTTGATTATCTCACGTTCGTCATTTTTAATGACTGGTTCAAGTTGAAAAACATCTCCTACCAGCAATATTTGCTTGCCTCCGAATGGTTCACGCATATTTTGTGAATATACCCGCAATATTTTGTCTATAAAGTCAATAATGTCTGCCCGAACCATGGAAATTTCATCGATGATCACTAATTCTACTTCTTTTATCAGTTTTCGATGAGCGGAAGTATATTTTAGAAAGCTATGTAACTTTCCATCTTTCAAACTGAATTTAGGATCATCCGGTAAAAGTGGATAGAATGGTAATTTGAAAAAACTATGCAGTGTGCTTCCGCCGGCATTGATAGCTGCAATACCTGTGGGAGCCAGTACTATATGTTTCTTTTTGGTTACTTCGCAAACATATTTTAGAAAAGTAGATTTACCTGTACCCGCCTTTCCAGTGAGGAATACTGACTGACGTGTATATTGGATAAGGTTCAAGGCATCTTGAAACTCTTTATTATGGGTGTCTACTTGCATTTTGTCCATACGTTTGAAAATGAATGGACAAAGATAGTGGAAATCCCGTAAAAGGGCATAAAAAAGACGGTTAAATAACCGTCCTTTTTTATAGTCCTACAGGGGGTTGCCCTGTATTGGTTCTAATTTACTTTGTTTCGTTCAACATAACGTAACCCCAAATCATAGGATCAGCGTTAGCAATTTTGTGAAAAATGTTTTTTACCTTTTTCATAATGTTATCCTTTCTTTTTTTAATTAATACCTAAAAACACTCATAAATAGCAGGCGCACCTCCCGGTTGGCCTTCTTTAAACAATCTTTCTTTTTACCTTAGTAGCTACTAAAAAAATATCTTTTTATGTTTTACAACACAAAGATAAGGAGTTTGTTCGTTATAATATATGTTTTACAGCATATTTTTAATCGATATCTCAATTTTATTGATTTAGGTCAAAAAAAGTAGGAGTTTCTTATTGCATTTTGGTGAATATTTTGTTTGCTTCTGTCGTATAACATATAAATCAGTTTGTTTATCTCAAGAAGTATTGTTTGATTTGTGATATCATAATAATATCAAAAATAAATCATTATGGAAACAAAAGAAATGTCTTACAATGAGCTGGTAATTAATGGGTTTATGGCTTTGTTTTTTAACTTGGTTATGTTGCCTGCACTAGTATTCCTGAACTTTTTGATTTTTGGGCAACTACCTTGGTTATCTATTCCTGTTTTGTTTATGCTGGTATTGTTGTTTGTGCTGATGCTTCCGGGATATTTTTCTCAAGAACCTAATGAGGCACGTGTGATGGTGTTTTTCGGTGAATATAAAGGCACTTTTAAAAACACAGGCTTCTTTTGGGTAAACCCTTTCATGAACAAGAAGAAGTTGTCTCTTCGCGCCCGTAATCTGGATGTGGAGCCGATAAAGGTGAATGATAAGATTGGCAATCCTATTCTGATAGGGCTGGTTTTGGTCTGGAAATTGAAAGATACTTATAAGGCGATGTTTGAGATTGACGCGCAGACGATGGCGGACAGTAAAGGGACAGGGACGGCAAGTGTCAGCGTGGCAGGGCGTATGAATGCCTTTGAGGATTTTGTACGTGTGCAGAGTGATGCGGCCCTCCGCCAGGTGGCCGGACAGTATGCTTACGATGACAATGAGCATGATACGAATGAGCTGACCTTGCGTGGCGGAGGTGAGGAGATTAATGACCAGCTGGAACGTCAGCTTAATGAGCGTCTGGCTATGGCAGGTATGGAAATAGTAGAGGCCAGAATCAATTATTTGGCTTATGCTCCGGAGATTGCAGCGGTGATGCTTCGTCGTCAGCAGGCAAGTGCTATTATTACCGCGCGCGAAAAAATAGTGGAGGGGGCTGTTTCTATGGTTAAAATGGCTTTGGATAAATTAGCCGAGGATGGAATTGTAGAACTGGATGAAGAAAAAAAAGCCGCTATGGTCAGTAATTTGTTGGTGGTACTTTGTGCGGACGAGCCGGCACAGCCGGTAATTAATTCCGGAACGTTGAATCATTAGTGTAGGAGATGGCAAAGAAAGAAACGATAAAAAGCTTTGTGCTCAGAGTGGACGCGGAAATCATGGAAGCTATCGAGAAATGGGCGGCGGATGAATTCCGTTCCACGAATGGACAGCTTCAATGGATTATAGCGGAAGCTTTGCGCAAGAGTGGCAGAATGAAGAAAAAGAAGACAATAATCAAAAAGGAAGAAACAGAATGATACAGTTTATCTAATGGAAACAAAGTGTTTCCTACTGTTTGTAAAAGTAGAAAAATGATTAATAATCAAATAGTTATGGACTTTTATCTTGGCTGGCGGTAGGTAAATCGAGTATTATGGAGCATATTTTTCTGCGAATTCCGTTACTTACCCGTTGTTTTGCAAATGCGGATAGTCAGAAAATGGTAAATGATTTTTCTTTCAATGTATTGCGTTACTTTTCATAACTTCAAAAGGCTCGATGTTCATTAATTTTGTAGCTAAAAGAAGCGAGTAATAACAATAGAAGTTGTCAACAAAATCTCGGTAGACATCTGTGAAATTATTCTCTTCCAAAAGATAAGGACACTTTTAAAAAAGATCAAGAGCTTTTCAAAAAAGAACAAGAGCTTTTTTGAAAAGATAACGGGCTTTTTTAAAAGTGTCTTGGCCTTTTTACCACTACCGGGGATACTATTATATTTCGTGGAGATATGCACACTGTTTGCGAGCAAAAAAACGAGAACACCCTATTTTACATCAAGTTGGAATAGTCTAAAAAAGAAGTTTATATAACTGAAAGTAAGCATGTTATACAGAAATCAGCTTCAAAACGTAGTGAGGGCATAGGGTATAAGTGAGGGCAATAATTTTTACTATAACTACATAAGTTGCTTATAATGAGTTTGTTGTGTACGAAGTGAGGTCATGAGGGCATAAATGCTCCCAACTTTTTTTGAATGATGCGTCAAGAAGACTTTCGGAAATTGTTCGAAGAAGAAAATGATACTTTAAGAGCGCCCCCCTTCCTATGATTTTGCAGGTGAGCCGATGTTTACCCAATATTCATTTTAGTCTGTCGCGCGCGATAATATAATATGGTGTATACTTTTTGATATTGTAAAATGGATTATCGAAATAAACATTACGTATAATCTGTAAATCAGATGTTTATAAATATAATCACAAAAAAAATAGAAAAAACAGTAGATATATTTGGATAAAGAAATGAAATCAACTACTTTTGCATCCGCTTAGCAAGAGAGGTAAGTTTAAAACTGACAAGATGATTTGAAGAACATAGATGAAACAAAAAAGTTTTAAAAAAGTTCGATAATTTTTTGGTAGTTTGAAATAAACGCTTTATCTTTGCAAAACATTTCCGGGAAAAACGGAAATAAACATAAATGAGAGTTCTTTGAAAGATTTAAGATAAACAAACAAGTAGTACAAGCCGGTGCACCGTATGTAATATATATATGGTGTACGGAAAAAACAAGAACCGTCAATATTGATATTGATAGATTTGGAATCCTTGAGCAGATTATCAACTGAATAGTTGGAAAAAGATATTATTACAATGAAGAGTTTGATCCTGGCTCAGGATGAACGCTAGCTACAGGCTTAACACATGCAAGTCGAGGGGCAGCATGGTCTTAGCTTGCTAAGGCCGATGGCGACCGGCGCACGGGTGAGTAACACGTATCCAACCTGCCGTCTACTCTTGGACAGCCTTCTGAAAGGAAGATTAATACAAGATGGCATCATGAGTCCGCATGTTCACATGATTAAAGGTATTCCGGTAGACGATGGGGATGCGTTCCATTAGATAGTAGGCGGGGTAACGGCCCA
>NZ_JBDFXP010000025.1:31745-72128 GCF_040911965.1 Phocaeicola sp. RTP21359st1_B8_RTP21360_211022 | reverse complement strand
TAATAACAAAGCCCCTGCTTGTGAAAGTCGGGGCTTTGTGCATAAAAAAAGAAGGTGCGCATTTTGACACACCTTCAGTGGCAACAGAATTATAAAACTCTGTTGTAGGAAAGTGGGTCAATTGGAAACGACTCCTCTGTACAACACACGTTATCTTTTATTTTCTTTTTCCGGATAATGAGGTCCATAAAGCATGGTCTTCTCCTTGACCACCAATCGGCCGTCCTTCACGAACTCTTCGCCGCGTTCACTTAAGTGGCGAGTCATTTCATTACGCATTTCCGTCAGCTGCTTCCTGTATTTTTTGTCATTGACGGCATTGTGCAATTCCTGAGGGTCTTGGGTCAAGTCGAATAACTCTTCGGTACCGGTATGGATACGCCATATATATTTTATTTTGCCGTCAGTCAGTGCACACCAATAGTTATCATCACTGTAACAGGTGGCATGCTCCAGATCCAGATACTTGCGCCAGTTTGTTTCCATGCCTTTGGCAAGCGGTAACAAGGAACGGCCGTCCATGTCAGTGGGGATGGTCACATCGGCTGCATCGAGGAAAGTGGGAAGAATATCACGCAACTCTACGGGAGCGTCTGTTTTTCCCGGTGTAACGTGGTTGGCAGAAGGCCATTTCACGATGTATGGCACATGAGTGGAGCCCTCGTATGGATAGGTCTTTCTCCAGTGATAATGGTCGCCCATCATATCGCCATGATCGGAAACGAAAACGATTAATGCGTCATTATACATATCCTTTTCTTTCAATGTTTGGATAATTCTGCCTATCTGTTCGTCAATGAAAGTGATGTTGGCATAATAATGACGTCTGGAATTGCGTGCATATTCATTGCCAAAATTACCGTATGGAGCGTCTTGTGCCGTTTCTTCAGGATTTAGTTTCTTGGCGTATTTGCCACACCAGTCTCCGATGGCAGGATCGGGTATTAGGGCATCCTTATACATGTCCAGATATCTTTGTGGTGGATCATACGGACTGTGCGGACGGGCAAAAGAAACTTTCAGAAATAACGGTTTGTTGGTCGGATCGTAGTTGCTGATAAGTTCACAGGCCATTTCTCCTGTCCAATAGGTAGGATGGAGGTTTTCGGGCAATTTATAGATACTTGCCGTATGGTCGTTCCAGCCTATGCCGGTGGCGTCAGGATTCTTTCCGGGGGCTTTTGTTTGGAACCATTGGCGGTAATCACTGGTGAAATTCTCGTCCTCCACGCGTCCGCTTTCATCTAGCAGAGTGCCTTCGAAACCATGTTTTATCCGTTGGGGATGCCAGTGCATTTTACCGATTCCAAAAGTATAATAACCAGCGTCTTTTAGCATCTGTGGCATTTCGTATTTATATTCGGGAGATACTTTTCCATATCCCAACAAGCCATGATGCCAAGGAGAAAGTCCGGTCAGCAGACCTGCACGTGCCGGAGTGCTGCTTGGACAAGAAGAATAACCATTCATAAATAATGTTCCCTCGGCAGCTAGTGCGTCCAGGTTAGGGGAGATAACCGCATCGTTTCCCATACAGCCTATGGCATCAGCTCGCTGTTGGTCGGTCATTATCAGTATGATATGAGGATGTTTTTGTGCGTATGCAAAAGAGGAGCACACTCCGGCTGTGACAGCCAATGTGTATTTCAGGTTGATTAGAATATTCATGTTTATAGGTTTTTCATAATGTTATGTGCAAAGGTAGGAAATTTTTGGTAACCTTAAGCCATAAATGGTGATGGTTACAGTAGAAATACTTGAAATTGAAGTCTTGTTTTGTACATACGTATGGGTGACCTCATATATACTAATGGTAGAAAAGGCTATAAAAAAAGGCTTGTTCCATACAGAACAAGCCTTTTTTTATATGCATGTATCAGAGATTATTCACCCCAATTCATTGCTTCCATACGTTTGTAAGAAGCATAACGTTTCTTGGCCATTTCTTCGCAAGCAGCAAATAGATCTGCTGCTTCAGCAGGATACTGTTTCATTACAGAAGCAAAACGAACTTCGTTCTTCAAGAAATCCTGGAAACCTTCCCATTTCGGTTCTTTAGAGTCAAGCATGAATGGATTCTTGCCTTCTTCTTCCAAAGCGGGGTTGAAACGCCACAAGTGCCAGTAACCGCATTCTACAGCCTTAGCCTCTTCAGCCTGGCTCTTACCCATACCTGCCTTCAAACCGTGGTTGATACACGGAGCGTAAGCGATAACCAATGACGGACCGGGGTAAGCTTCTGCTTCACGAATAGCTTTCAAAGTCTGAGCTTGGTCAGCACCCATAGCAATCTGGGCAACATATACATAACCGTAAGTAGTAGCGATCATACCAAGGTCTTTCTTACGTACACGCTTACCTGAAGCGGCAAACTTAGCGATAGCACCCAGCGGAGTAGCCTTAGATGACTGACCACCGGTATTAGAGTAAACTTCAGTATCCAATACCAAAATATTTACATCTTCACCGGAAGCAATCACGTGGTCCAAACCACCGTAACCGATATCGTAAGAAGCACCGTCCCCACCGATAATCCATTGGCTCTTCTTAACCAAATAGTTCTTGAATTCTGCAATGGTAGCGCAGTTCTTACATTTATCTTTAGCAGCTTCCACCATTGGAATGATCTTTTCGGCAGCAGCTTTGCTCTTGTCTGTATCGTCCTTACCGTCAATCCATTCCTGGAATGCTTCTTTGTATTCTGCCGGACAAGTATCACTGGCGATAGCATCCTTCATAGCAGCTTCGATACGTGCACGAAGTTTCTTGTCAGCCAAAGTCATACCTAAACCGAATTCGCAGAAATCTTCGAACAATGAGTTAGCCCAAGCAGGACCTTGACCCTTTTCGTTCTTAGTATAAGGAGTTGAAGGAACAGAACCGGAGTAGATAGAAGAACATCCGGTAGCGTTAGCAACCATTTCACGGTCACCGAATAACTGGGAAATCAGTTTCACATACGGAGTTTCACCACAACCTGAACAAGCTCCAGAGAATTCAAACAACGGAGTAGCGAACTGAGAGTTCTTCACATTGGCTTTGATATCTACCAAATGTTGTTTGCTCTTCACGTTCTTAGCGCAGTATTCCCAATTGGCTGCTTGAGACAACTGGCTTTCCAAATGTTTCATTGTAAGAGCCTTGCCTCCCTTCTTCGGATTGCCCGGACAAACATCGGCACAGTTACCACAACCCAGACAGTCAAGCACGTCAACCTGGATGCGGAATGTCATTCCGTCAAATTGTTTACCTACAGCTTTCAATGTCTCGAAGTCTGCACCCTTCTGTTCTTCAGCGTCAAGTACGAACGGACGGATGGAAGCATGAGGACAAACATATGCACACTTGTTACACTGGATACAGTTTTCAGCATTCCATTCAGGTACGAATGCAGCTACACCACGTTTTTCGTATTGAGCAGTACCTTGTTCCCAAGTACCGTCTTCGATGCCTTTGAATGCAGATACCGGCAACAAGTCACCATCCTGAGCGTTGATAGGACGAACTACTTCGTTGATGAATGCAGGGTCATTGTTAGCAGCAGGAGCTTCAACTTCCAGATTAGCCCAAGCCGGATCAACTGTCAATTGTTTGTATTCACCACCACGGTCTACGGCAGCATAGTTCTTGTTCACCACGTCTTCACCCTTCTTGCCATAAGACTTAACGATGAATTTCTTCATCTGTTCTACAGCCAAGTCAACAGGAATAACGCCTGTGATACGGAAGAATGCTGATTGCAGGATGGTATTGGTACGGTTGCCCAAACCGATTTCCTGAGCAATCTGAGTTGCATTGATGTAGTAAACAGTGATATTGTTCTGAGCGAAGTATTTCTTCACTTTGTTAGGCAGGTTCTTTGCCAGTTCTTCACCTTCCCAGATAGTGTTCAGCAAGAAAGAACCGTTCTTACGCAAACCACGGGTTACATCGTACATGTGCAGATAAGCCTGTACGTGGCAAGCTACGAAGTTCGGAGTATTTACCAAGTAAGTAGAACGGATAGGAGTATCACCGAAACGGAGGTGAGAGCAAGTGAAACCACCTGATTTCTTAGAGTCGTATGAGAAATAAGCCTGGCAGTGCTTGTCGGTGTTGTCACCAATAATCTTCACAGAGTTCTTGTTGGCACCTACAGTACCGTCAGCACCTAATCCGTAGAATTTAGCTTCGAACATGCCTTCACCGCCCAATGCGATTTCTTCTTCCTGGGGAAGAGAAGTGAAAGTTACATCGTCTACGATACCCACAGTGAAGTGGTTTTTCGGCATTGGCAGAGCCAAATTCTTGAATACAGCGATGATTTGAGCAGGAGTAGTGTCTTTAGAACCTAAACCGTAACGTCCACCTACGATAACCGGGGCGTTTTCTGTTCCATAGAAGCAGTCTTTAACATCCAGATACAAAGGTTCACCGTTTGCTCCCGGTTCTTTAGTACGGTCAAGAACAGCGATAGTCTTGGCAGTCTTAGGTACAGCAGCCAAGAAATGTTTAGCAGAGAACGGACGGTATAAGTGTACAGAAACCAAACCTACTTTTTCACCTTTGCTCATCAAGTAGTCGATAGCTTCGCGGGCAGCTTCTGTAACAGAACCCATTGCGATAATTACGCGTTCAGCGTCTTCAGCACCATAGTAATCGAACAAACCATGAGGACGGCCTGTGATTTTGCTGATTTCGTTCATGTATTCTTCTACGATAGCCGGAACAGCTTCATAGAAGTTATTGCAAGATTCTCTGTGCTGGAAGAAGTGATCGGGGTTTTCAGCCATACCGCGTGCAACAGGGTTGTTAGGATTCAACGCGCGTTGACGGAATTCTGCCAAAGCCTGTTGATCAATCAGACCTGCCAGATCTTCATTCTCCAGCATTTCAATTTTTTGGATTTCGTGAGAAGTACGGAAACCATCGAAGAAGTTGACGAATGGCACGCGAGATTTGATAGTAGCAAGATGGGCTACAGCAGCCATATCCATAACTTCTTGTACAGAACCTTCGCACAACATGGCGAAACCTGTTTGGCGGCAAGACATGACGTCCTGATGGTCACCAAAGATACACAATGCGTGTGAAGCCAATGTACGAGCCGATACGTGGAATACGCAAGGCAGGAATTCACCGGCAATTTTGTACATGTTAGGGATCATCAGCAACAGACCCTGAGATGCAGTGTAAGTGGTAGTCAACGCACCTGCCTGAAGAGAACCATGAACAGCACCTGCTGCACCGCCTTCTGACTGCATTTCTTGTACCAAAACTGTTTCGCCGAAGATGTTTTTACGACCTGCGGCAGCCCATTCGTCTACGTATTCAGCCATAGTAGACGACGGAGTGATGGGATAGATAGCAGCTACTTCAGAGAACATATACGAGATATGTGCTGCTGCCTGGTTACCATCACAAGTGATGAATTTTTTTTGTTTAGTCATACAATTACTAATTATTAGGTAATAAAATTTATTCTCTATCTCTTAATATAAAAAGCCGAAAAGCCATAATGGGATCATATTTCCGTGTCCTAATTCCAATTTGTGTAGGGCATAATACACGTTTGGATTATTTTTGAACTTGCACCCTTCTGCGCAAATACGGAAATGCAGTCCGTTGTCTACCATAAATGAAGTGCCTTTATCGCCTTTATATAGTTTATGGTCCTTATACAGGGTATTCATGAAAAATGTATCCAGAACATCCTGTTCTTCGACCTTTACCGGATAAATGGAGTACATCAGGTTGGTGTTGTGCATCATCAGTTTGGAAGGTTTCTTGGGAAATTCCTCTCCCTTGGGATAAACCATATTGATAAGACGCGCATCTGCCAGATACTTAATGTAATTCATCACCGTGGCACGTGAAGTTTGAATCTCCGTGGCCAGCTGGCTGACGTTCGGAGCAACGGGTCCGTCCACAGCTAGCAAATATAGTAATTTTTTTATCTTTGAAAGATATTTCAGCTCAATTTGTTTGATAAGAAGTATATCTACTTCTATCATCATATTCATGGTTTTTAGCAGATTCTCCGAAAAGTTACGTTTTTCCAGAAAGAATGGGTAGAAACCGTGATGCAGATAGTCTTGAAAATAATCCAACGGCTTCACGTTGCGCAGGATGGTTTTCGCTATCTGTTCGTGATTCTCCAAAATTTCTTGTAAGGTATAGGCACGGAAACAATTACCGCTTTGCAGATTCAGGTATTCGCGGAATGAGAAACCTCTCAGGTAGTATACCTTGACAATGCCGCTCAGTTCTGGATTTTCTTCTTTCAGTCGCATCACGGATGATCCGGTGAATATAATCTTCAGAGTAGGAAACATTTCATAGCAAGCACGCAGGTCGTGGCTCCATTCGGGATACTTGAACACTTGGTCTATCAACAAAACTTTTCCTCCTCGTTTTACGAATTCTGCGGCAAACTCCACTAACGTATATTTAGAGAAGTAAAAGTTATTCATGTTGATGAACAGACATGAGTGATCCGTTCCGAACTTTTCTTTTGCATATTGCAGGAGGAAAGTCGTTTTTCCTACGCCACGAGTACCCTTGATGCCGATCAGTCTGTCGTTCCAGTCTATTTCGTCCATCAAGTCCCGGCGAACAGGAGCATTTGTATGTTCCACCAGATAACTGTGTGTTCTGTAAAAGGTTTCCATGGTTGCTTTTTTATCGGTTGCAAATATAGCAATACTAATTCAAATTGCAAACTGGAGATAGCAAAATATTATTTTTTTTCAACTAAAAGACGAACAAGAGAAATGGTTTGTACTCTAAAACATTTATCTTTGTGTCCGGAAATGGAAGCGCTTTATTTATTCAATCCGGAAAATGATATGGCATTGGCTTGTGGTGATCCTTATTATATGGCACCTGCCAGTGCCCGGCGAATGGCGGCCGAGCTGTCCGTGTTGCCTGCATGGTATGCAGAACAGGGAGGAACTGTATGGCTGGATTCTGCTCTGCGTATGAAAACAATGGAAAGACAATCTTTTTTGCCGCTTTCGGTCAATTGGACTTCAGAATTCCTCCCCATTTATAATAAGGTGATTCCTTGGGGATGGAATCCGTCTTTGGTGCGTCGTTTGCAGGAAGCTGGATTTCCTGATACAGCATATCCTTCAGTAGAGCGTATGAAGCGTATCCGTCAAATATCCGGACGTCAGACGGCTGTAAAAGTGTTACGACGCCTTTGTAGGCATATAGGTGGGAATATTCCCACATTGGGGGAGGCTTTTGTATTGTCATCAACAGAGGAAGTGAAGGCTTTTGTGTTGTCTCATCCTCGTGCTTTGTTAAAAGCGCCATGGTCTGGTAGTGGGAGAGGGATACAATATGTTTCAGGTAGTTTTACCATCCCTCTGGAAGGGTGGGTTCGACACATACTTACCACTCAGCATGAGGTGATAGGAGAGCCTTTTTATGATAAGCTTTTGGATTTTGCCATGGAGTTTTTTGCAGACGAGTGGGAACAGGTACATTTTATAGGGTATTCTTTATTCGAAACAGACAAGAGAGGTGTTTATAAAGAAAACTTGTTGGCTGCGGATCGGGTTATTGAAGCGAGGATATCCACATATGTTTCTGCGGAAATCTTACATCAGGTTGGGAGGATGTTACAGGTAGAGTTGGCGGAAGTTATAAAAGGGAGTTACGAAGGCTATCTGGGGGTGGATATGATGATATGCCGTACCCAAAACGGCGGGTATGCCATTCATCCGTGTGTGGAAATAAATCTTCGTATGAATATGGGAGTGGTAGCACGTTTGATATATGATAACTATGTGTGTGATGGCGTGCAGGGACGGTATGTTATAGAATATTATGCAAAGCCCGGTGAGGCATGGCATTCTCATCTTGCGCTTCAAGAAAAGTATCCTTTATATTTGGAAAATGGAAAAGTGAAGTCGGGTTATTTGTCACTTACACCGGTAGAGAACAATACGTCCTATCAGGCATATATCTTAATTTGATTTTCCGGATAAAGGAAAATCAAATTAAGAGGGGATGGTTACCATCCACCCCCTAATGCTTTATACAATTTTACTAATGTAATTTGTTTGTCTCTTATTGCATTACTTAATCCTATTTGTGCATCGAAATAGCTACGTTGTGCATCCAATACATCCAAATAGCCTATTACTCCATTGATGTATTGCAATTGGGCCAGTTCCATTGTTGCTTTAGAGGAACGTTCCAGTTGCAGACGCGATTCGTAGATATCTTTTATCTTATTGAAGTCCACAATGGCATTGCGGGCCTCTTTGAATGCAGTCAGCACTGATTTTTCATAGCTGTAGCATTCCTGTTCGTATGCGGCTTTCTTAGCCTTTAGGGTTGCTCTGTATTTTCCCATGGCGAAGAGAGGAGTGAGAAGATTGCCACTGATATAATGAATGGGTGATTTAAAGAAATCAGAGAATTCTTCACTTTCTACGCCATATTGTGCTGTGAGGCTGAGTCGTGGGAACATATTGGTATAGGCAATACCTACACTGGCATTGGCTGCTATTAATTTCTGTTCTGCTTCGCGTACATCGGGACGACGTTCCAACAGAGTGGAGGGTAGACCTACTGGTAATGTTTCAGGTAGTTTTACCTCTTCGGGCAGAATGGAACGCTGTATGCGGTGCGGGTATTCGCCTGCCAGGAATGCGATATCATTTTCTTTCAATGAAATTTTCCTTTCCAGTTCAGGAACTAAGGTTGCGGTACGTGCATACTCCACTTGTGCCTGTTGATAAGAAGTTTCTGAAGTCAGTCCTCCTTCAAAACGAAGCTTTGCCAGGCGTACTCCTTCTTTACGGGCATAGAGTGTTTGACGAACGATGTTCAGCTCATTGTCTAATGCGACCAATTCAAAATAGGCTTGTGCCACTTCGGACACAATACTCATTTTCAAGGCACGTTGCGCCTCGATGCTTCCCAGAAATTGTGCTATGCTTTTGTCTTTTGCCCAACGCAGGTTACCCCATAAGTCTAATTCCCAAGTCACGGTAAGTTTACCACCCTGTTCGGGGTCATTTTTATAGTTGTCACCACCATAATTACTTCCTTCTTTTTGGGCATAAGCGCTTCCGTTCAGTTGGGGGAAAAGGTTGGCAAAGTCTATGCGCTTCATTGCGGCAAGTTCTTTTACACGTGCCGCAGCTATTTTCATGTCTTTGTTGTTATCCAACGTCTTTTCTATCAGGCTTTGCAAGGTTGTGTCCGTATAGATTTCCCACCATTGCATATCGGCTATAGATAATGTATCCTGTTGTCGTAATGTATCTAATTGTTGGGGAAGATGTAAGTCGGGACGTGTGTAGTGCTTACCTAATTGGCAAGAAGTCAGCAAAGTCATTCCTGATACGGCTATATATAATAATGTATGTTTCATCATTTCTTTCATCTTTTTATATCCTTATTTTTGTTTCATCTTCGCTTTCATCTTGTATATCAGTACAAAGAAGAAAGGTACTAACAAAATTCCCACAGTTACAGCAAAGATCATTCCGAAGAATACACCTGTACCAATAGCCTGACGGCTGGCTGAACCTGGCCCGCTGGCAATGACCATAGGTAACATACCTAAGATGAATGCCAATGAAGTCATCAAAATAGGTCGGAAACGGAGCTGTGAAGCATGAAGTGCAGCTTGTACTACATCTACTCCTTTGTCTACTTGTTCTTTGGCAAACTCTACAATAAGAATTGCATTTTTGGCGGCTAGTCCTACCAACATCACCAATCCGATCTGGAAATAGACATCATTCTCCAGTCCACAGCCCCATACACCTAGATAAGCACCTAATGCGGCTACAGGCAAAGAGAGTAATACTGCAACCGGTACCATCCAGCTTTCGTATAAGGCAGCAAGGAACAAAAATACGAACATGAACACTAATGCCAGCACCATGCCGGTCTGTCCACCTGCCTGTTTTTCCTGGAAGGATAGTCCGCTCCATTCTACACCGATATTTTCCGGTAGGTGTTCGCGGGCTATTTGTTCGATAATTTCCATAGCCTGTCCTGAACTGTAACCGTCTGCGGCCTCACCGAGAATCACAGAACTGTTGAACATATTAAAACGTTTGATGCTGCCCGGACCAGTGGTATACGAAGTGGTACCCAGCGAGGTGAGCGGTATCATGGCATTGTCTGTACCCCGTACAAAAAACAGGTTGATATTCTCCTTATGTTCCCGGTAGGGTGCTTCTGCTTGAATATATACACGGTAGATGCGGTTAAACATATTGAAATCGTTTACATATACCGAACCTGTATAAGCTTTCATAGTCGAGAATACATCGGCTAAAGGTACTCCTGAGAATTTTACTTTGTCACGGTCTACATCAAAATAAAGTTGGGGGATATCCGCTTGTAAAGCCGAAGATAAACCTGATAATTCCTTACGTTTTGATGCATAATACATCAATGTATCCGTAGCTTGTACCAAATTTTCGAAAGTGGCATCTCCACGTGCTTCCAATTGCATTTCGAACCCGCCCGAACTGCCCAATCCCGGAATAACGGGAGGGGTGGAAAGATATACCTTGCATTCGGGGTATTGTGACATGTCTTTTTTTACCTGTGCCATAATATTGTCAATAGTTTGCGAGTCACGTTCCTCCCAAGGTTTTAAGATGACAGTCAGTTCACTTCGTGCCTGACTGGTTCCTACACGCGGACTGCTTCCCGCCACGCTTTGCACATATTCCACTGCCGGATTTTTCATCAGGTATTCCACAGCACGTTCTGTTACGATACGTGTACGTTCCAACGTTGCACCTTCGGGTAGCTCCAACTCTATTTTAAAATACCCTTGGTCTTCGATGGGGAGGAAGCTGGTGGGAATAATGCGATGGATTAACAGGATGGCGATCAATACCATGCCGAATGTGCTCAGTACCCGACGCGGGTGTTTCACAATGTGTTTGATAAGCCCTACATATTTATGATTGCCGATAGCCAGCCACTCATTGATACGGCGGAATACGATATTCTTTTTCTTGTTCGGATCTTCCGGTTTCAGGATAAGCGAACACATGACTGGACTCAATGTCAAAGCTACTACCGTAGACAGCAATACGGATACTACGATGGTTACCGTAAACTGGCGATAAAGTTGTCCGGTAATTCCACCTAGAAAACTTACGGGAACAAATACTGCTGCCAGTACCAAAGAAGTGGCGATAATGGCTCCTGTAAGTCCTTCCATAGCTTTCTTGGTAGCTTGGTAGGGAGATAGTTTCTCCTCTTCCATGATACGCTCCACATTCTCTACTACCACGATAGCATCGTCCACCACAATACCGATGGCAAGTACCAACCCCAACAGGGTCAGGATATTAAGCGAGAATCCGAAAATCAACATGAATCCGAAAGTTCCAATCAGTGAGATAGGTACGGCAACTAGTGGGATAACTGTTGCACGCCAGCTTTGGAGTGAAAGGTATACTACGATAATAACCAGTATCAGGGCTTCAAACAGTGTTTTGTACACTTCATGAATAGATTCCGAAATATATGTGGTCATATCGAAAGGTATCTCGTAACTCATTCCTTCGGGGAAATTCTTGCTGATTTCCTCCATAGCTTCTTTCACGCTTTTTGCTACTTCCATAGCGTTGGCTCCCGGTAACATATAGATGGCCAATACCGCTGCATTTTCTTTGTTAATGGCACTCTCGGTATTGTATGATTGTGCTTCGAGTGAGATGCGGGCCACATCACGTAAACGGATGATGGAACCATCGGCATTGGCACGGACTACGATTTCCTCAAACTGGCTTACAGTAGATAGACGTCCCTGAGTAGTGATGGGAATGGTTACGTCTAATCCTTGTACGGGTTGTTGTCCCAGTACACCGGCTGCTGATTCCCGATTTTGGTCTTTCAGTGCATTCTGCAGATCGGCTACGGTCAGACCGAAATTGGCCAGTTTGTCGGGCTGTACCCAAATTTGCATGGCGTAATATCGGCTTCCGATGTTTGAAACACGTCCTACGCCAGGGATACGGCGGATTAGGTCCAGTACATTCAGAGTAGCAAAGTTGCTAAGGTATATTTCATCGAATTTCGGGTCGGTAGAGGTAAGGCATAGGGTTAGCAATTGACTGGCAGCCTGTTTCTCTACCGAAATACCATTTTGTATAACTTCTGCTGGAAGACGTGATTCTGCTAACTTGATACGGTTCTGTATTTCTACTGCCGCCAGATCGGGATCTGCCGAGATATCAAAAGTGACGGTGGCTGAAAAACCTCCCGAATTGGAACTGTTTGATTCCATGTAAAGCATTCCTGGAGTACCGTTCAATTCCTGTTCTATAGGAGTGGCTACTGCTTGTGATACTGTCAGGGCACTGGCACCCGGATAGGATGCGCTGATTTTCACTACCGGCGGGGTAATCTGCGGATATTGGTCAATGGGTAGCATCGTGAGACCGATGATACCGACAATGACTATTAATATGGAGATGACAGCTGAAAATACCGGTCTGTCTATAAAGAAACTAACTTTCATAATGTCTATTGTTTTTTTGAATGCGTAAATTTTCCTCCATAGGGGAATTCGTATTCGGGAGTGAAATTATCCGATCGTATCTTTTTCCTCCGTTTTTTTGTCTTCTACAGCAGGACTTACTTTTACTTTCATGCCTGGATTCAGCTTGTGGTATCCTTCTATAACAATGTCTTCTCCGGGAGCCAAGCCTCTTTCCACCACTACTTGATTCTGGAATTCAGGTCCTAATTCAATGAAACGTCTCTCTACTGTAGAATCTTTGCGCATTACATAAATATAGGCACCGCCTTTTTCTATGATAACGGACTTTAACGGAACTACCGTAGCTTTTTCTCTGACATCCAATAATAGTTTTACTTTGGTGAACTGTCCAGGAAGTAATATCCGTTCTGGATTCGGCATTTCGGCACGTACGGAGAATGTACCTGTGCGTGGATCAACTTGCGGTTCGGCAAAGTCTACCAGTCCTTTGTATGGATAAATAGTATTGTCTGCTAGAGTAATGGAAACATTGGGTTGCCAAGAGCGGGTAGAGTCTTTTTGACCTAAGTTCACATTACGTTCTTTGCTTTTCAGATAGTCTAGAGCTGTCATGCTGAAATCCACTAATACAGTATCACTTTTTACTACGGTGGCAAGCAGTGATTTGCCACTTGGACCTACCAATGTCCCTAAATCCACGTGACGTTCACTGATATGTCCTGCTAACGGAGAACGAACTATCGTATAACCTAGTTCCAATTCTGCTTGATCAAGGTCGGCACTACTCATAGCTACCGAGGCTTCTGCTGTTTCATATGCAGCAGTAGCATTGTCCAAGTCCAACTGGCTGGCAGCATTTTGTTCATATAGCGGACGGATACGTTCTAAATCGCGTTTTGCTTTTTGTGCCTGTGCTTCATCTTTTTTCAATTGGGCACGCGCTTTGTCAGCTTTGGCTCGATATTGATCTTGATTGATAACAAACAGCACTTGATTCTTAGTGACATATGTACCTTCTGCGAAAAGCATTTGTTCTAAATATCCCTCTACTCGGGCACGTACTTCAACGAATTGCTGTGCACGTACGCGTCCTACATATTCACCATATATTTCCACATCGTCTTGCGTTGCCGGTGCTATGGCAACTACTGGAAGTTCCGGCATCTTTGCCGGTCGATGGGAAACAATCAGGTAAATCCCGATAACTAGTCCAATACCTATTACTACAAGCGCTGTTCTTTTCTTTTTTAGCGCAATTTCTTTGTGTGTAAAAAATAGTTTCATACTTTAGTTTTGTTATTGTTTAAGATGCCGTCAGTAGGAATACAAGCAGCGTGCCAAACTACTGTAAATAGCCTTTCCTTTTCATAATCAGTGTTTTATTACTGCCTTTTGTTGATAGGGAAAGTGTGGAAAACAGGCAACAGCTGTAGAATAATTCCACAGTAGGCGAATTAAATTTAGTAGAGGATTATCGATTTGGATGCAAAAATAGTAAAATAGTGGGTAATTTTAAAATATTTATTCATTATTCATTATGATGAGGACGATGTTGTAGTGTTAGCAGATATGTATGTAATTTAAATTTTGCTTGAGATCGTCATATCTGCAACCTTGTTGTTTTGAAATACGCTCCCTTTCATTTTGAAAAGGGTAGTGTTTCCCTTTTTTATGACTTCATATAATATCTGTTTGTTTATCAATAGTTTATAATGTTGTTTTTCATTTTGGCATAGTATTCGCTATATACTTGTCAAATATAAAAAGATGGGAGAATTTTATAATCCAGATAAATTATATAAAGGTGGAAGCCGGAATAATAGCTTGATAAATAAAAAAATGATATTCCGTGTATTGGGGGTATTACTTTTTATTGAATCTGCTATGTTCCTGCTTTGTGCGGCTGTTTCCTTATGTTACGGTGAGCAAGATTATCAATATTTTCTATATACCATTCTTTTGAATACATTGGTCGGTGGAGTTTTGCTAATTTGTAGTAGAGGTGCTGAGAATCGGCTGACACGACGAGATGGGTACTGTATTGTAACTTTTACTTGGTTTTTGTTTACGTTGTTTGGAATGTTGCCTTTTTATTTTAGTGGAGGAATCCCTTCGGTGACGGATGCCTTTTTTGAAACCATGTCGGGTTTTACTACTACAGGAGCTACTATATTGGATAATATAGAATCTCTTTCACATGGTCTGTTATTTTGGCGTAGCTTGACACAATGGATAGGTGGCTTGGGTATTGTCTTTTTTACTATTGCTGTGCTTCCTATTTTCGGGGGAGGAACTATACAACTTTTTTCAGCTGAGGCTATCGGAGTGACGCACGACAAAACACATCCCCGGATTGATGTGATGGCTAAGTGGCTGTGGATGATATATGCTATTCTTACAATTGCAGAAACTGTGCTGCTGATGATAGGAGGAATGAGTTTTTTTGATGCGGTATGTCATTCATTCTCTACAACGGCTACAGGTGGTTATTCTACCAAACAAGCTAGTGTAGCTTATTGGAACTCTCCGTTTATAGAATATGTAATAGCGATATTTATGATCCTTTCGGGTATTAATTTCTCTCTCTATTTTATGTGTCTGAAAGGGAAAGGCAAGCGTTTATTTCAGGATGATGAATTCCGTTGGTTTATGAAATCAGTGAGTATTCTGACACTTGTTATTACGTTTGCCTTAGTTTTTCAGAATCATTATGATTGGGAAAAGGCATTCCGCAGGGCTCTGTTTCAAGTGGCTACGGTGCATACGTCATGCGGCTTTGCAACGGATGATTATAACTTGTGGCCATCTTTTACATGGATGCTTCTTATTTTTGCTATGTTGTCAGGTGGATGTACGGGGTCTACTAGTGGGGGAATCAAAAATATGCGCCTTATGATTCTGGCGCGTAATATCAAAAATGAATTCAAACGGATGCTGCATCCTAGGGCTGTATTGCCTGTTCGTGTGAACCGTCAGGTTATATCGCCTTCCATCATTGCTTCAGTGAATACATTCTTTGTATTTTATTTGTTCTGTATTTTGGCCGGATGGATACTGCTGATGTTTTTCGGGGTGGGGATAATTGAAGCGATGAGTACAGTAATTTCTAGCTTAGGCAATGTGGGACCGGGGCTAGGAGCATTCGGTCCTGCTTTTTCATGGGCGGCGTTGCCTGATGCTGCTAAATGGATATTGTCGTTCCTGATGTTGATAGGACGTTTGGAATTGTTTGCTGTGTTGTTGCTTTTTTATTCAGGATTTTGGGAAAGACGATAGTTCTCCGGGAAAAATTGATATGTATCATTTAATTAATGGGTATTCATTGAAATGAAGTTCTAGAAATATGTATTTTTACAAAGGATGATATATATTTGTGCTCGGATTTACAATACATTCATGTTATGGCAACTTCGAGAGAGATGACTTCGGGACGTCCGTTCCCTTTGATATTGAATTTTGCTTTTCCTTTATTGCTGGGTAATTTACTTCAGCAGACTTATTCCTTGATGGATGCTGCTATTGTGGGTAAGTTTCTTGGAATTAATGCTTTGGCTTCTGTAGGAGCTAGCACTTCGGTGGTGTTTTTGATATTAGGCTTTTGCAATGGCTGTTGTGGTGGCTTCGGTATTCCTGTCGCACAGAAGTTTGGAGCAAGGGATTATGGTATGATGCGGCGTTTTGTGGCAGTTAGTTTACAATTGGCAGCGGTGATGTCTGTAGTAATTGCTATTGTAACTAGTATGTTTTGTTCGGATATTCTTCAGATGATGCAGACTCCGGAGAATATTCTTGAGGATGCTTATCTTTATTTGCTGATTACTTTTATCGGGGTGCCCTGTACCTTTTTCTATAATTTGCTTTCAAGTATTATTCGTGCATTGGGTGATAGCAAAACTCCGTTTTGGTTTTTGCTTTTTTCTACGATATTGAATATTTTGCTTGATCTCTTTTGTATTTTGATACTTGATTGGGGAGTGGCGGGAGCAGCTGTGGCTACGGTATTCTCACAAGGGGTTTCGGCTGTATTGTGTTATTTGTATATGATGCGTCATTTTGAGATTCTGAAGGGGACTCCGACAGAGCATAAATTTCGAGGAGCGTTGGCAAAGACTTTACTGTATATCGGTGTGCCGATGGGATTGCAGTTCTCTATTACTGCTATTGGTAGTATTATGTTGCAAAGTGCGAATAATGCATTGGGTACTGCTTGTGTGGCTGCTTTTACGGCTGCTATGCGTATTAAGATGTTTTGTATGTGTCCGCTTGAGAGTCTGGGTATAGCTATGGCTACTTATAGTGGACAGAATTACGGTGCGGGAAAACCGAAGCGTATCTGGCTGGGAATCAAGGCGAGTGTGTTAATGATGGTTATTTATTGTGGTTTTATGTTTGTAGTCTTGATGTTGGGAGCACGTACTTTTGCCTTGTTATTTGTTGACCCAGCAGAATGGGAGATATTGAAAGATACGGAATTGTTTTTGCATATTTCCGTTTCTTTCTTTCCGGTTTTGGGCTTACTTTGTATCTTGCGTTATTCCATTCAGGGGGTGGGCTTTACCAATTTGGCTATGTTGTCGGGGGTATCCGAAATGATTGCCCGTATAATGGTCAGTCTTTATGCAGTACCAATATTGGGCTATTTAGCTGTTTGTTTTGGTGACCCTACGGCATGGATATTTGCAGTTATTTTTCTGATTCCCGCATTTATATATGTGTATGGAAGAATAAAACGGATGTCTACTTCAGGAATGGTAAAATACTAATTTGGTGTGTGAGGTGCTGAAAAAAACTTTCAGCACCTCACAGATAAATTTTCTGAGCAAAAACTATTAGAAATTACTTTTCTTTTCTACAAAAATTATTTCTTTTGTTACAGGGTGAACAAACTCTAGACTTTCAGCATGTAAATAAAGTCTGTCTGCTTTTTGTCCGTAGAGTTCATCTCCTCGTATAGGACAATGTAATCCTTCCGGATGGGCGGCATGTACTCTTAATTGGTGTGTCCGTCCTGTCAATGGATAAAAGGCAATAAGTGTGTTTCCTTCTTGTTCGTTTAAAACCTGATATTGTGTGATAGCGGTTTTTCCATGTTCATGGTCTACTACTTGTCTGGGTCTGTCAAGAGGATCCATACGGAGGGGGAGTATTATGGTTCCTTCTTTAGAAGAAATCTTGCCATCCAATAAGGCAATATATCGTTTCTTTATCATTCTATTCTTGAATTGTGCTTGCAGGTGCTGATGTACTTCTTTGTTTTTGGCTATTAATAACACACCGGAAGTAGCCATATCCAATCGGTGGACTATCAGAGGACCTGTGGCATCTGGATAAAGTATTTTTATATGTTGATAGACAGAGTCTATTTCTCCTTTTCCTGGAACCGAGAGCATTCCTGCTGGTTTGTTGATTACGACTAGGTAATTATCTTCATATACTATCTCTAATGGCATTTCATGATAATGTTTTTTTAACAAGGGATTTTCTTCCACTTCCAGTCCCTGTAACATATGTCCCAGGATAGGTCCGCATTTTCCTTTACATGCAGGATAGTAGTATCCATGATGTCTTATTTCTGCTTTTGGAGAATCTCCCCACCAGAATTCTGCCATAGCAATAGGTTTTAATTGATGCTTATAGGCATATTGGAGTAATTTGGGAGCTGCACATTCACCGGCTCCGGCAGGAGGAAATTTTTGTATAGTTTGTGCAAAAATACGACATAAATCTTTTGTTTCTCCATGGGCGTTTAGTATCTGAAACTGCTCAAACAGCTTTCTTTGTAAAGTGGCAGAACGTTTTTTCCTTTCTATCTTCATCGTTTCTATTTTTGTGATGAAAGTATCGGCTTCTGCTTGTAGTGAAGCGATTTTTTCTTTCCATATTTTTTCCATGCGTTTTAATTCAGCTTTTTGAAACTGGCTTTCACGTATCATTGCAGCTAACTCCTTTGCGTCGGGAATTCCTGTCTTGCGCCGGATTTCTCTGTTTTTTTTAGCGGATTTGAAAAACTCTTTAGCTTCAGTCAATTCCTGCTGGGATTGTATTTTTTCTTTTTCAATTTGTCGGAGTAGATCTATGTAACGAGGGTCGTTCTGTGTCTTTTTAATGCATACATTGATGGCGGATATACGTTTTTCCTCTATTTTGAAGAATCCCTGTGGTTGTAACAAATCATAAATTGGCGGGACGAAGAAAGGATGACAGTTTTTACCAGCCAATGTTCCTGAAAATGCAGCCAAATAACCTATTTTATTCTCGGGTGTTTGTACAATTAGGACACCAAACATTTTTCCTTGTTGCAATTCTTTTTGCCATTGGGATTGACTTGTCAGATAGGCTTGTACTTCTTTAGTCGCTATTATGCAAAGTGGATGAGGGGTATAGTGAAAAGGATAAGTGAACTTATCGGGTAACTTTATAGTGGCAATGGAATTCTTAAAAAAATGTATCATAGTTCGTTTAATATAGTTGCTAATGATTTGTTTTTCTTGTGAGGTCACTATGCGGACAACTCGGAATGAATGATAAAGTTTTTGTTTAATTCCTGTAATACTTCAGTTGACTGCTTTTCAGTCTGTAAGGGGAATATAGAGATACGATTTAAAGTTAGGATAATATCGCGTTGAGATTTGCGAAGTTCTATTATTTTTATAAGCGTTTCTTTCTCTCTTTTTACCATATAATTCACTTCTATTTTGTTCGTGTCTACATTGTTTCCTATTTTGAAATCGCTAGTTGTTTTTATGACGGTTATTTGTTCTTTGTAATCAGATGCCGCAATATGATTTTTTTTTCTGTCTAATTTTATTTCCATAGCTACACTTTTATTTTGCGATTTTATATTCTTGGGCAAAGATAGGCATTTTCTTTCCAATAATCTTTTTATGTTGTGCAAATTCACTACAGATGCTATTCAACTGTTTTTTTTCGTATTTTTGCCGCAAATTTATAAGAAAAATTGGATGTTAATTTGTTGTTTTGGATAAAAAGAGAAAATAGATATGAGAAAATTGTTGTGTCCGCAATGCAAAATTGCAGGGTTATACGTTAAAAATGAGAAGAAAGAAAGGTTGTTAGTTTATGTATCGGATGAAGGGGAAGTGGTACCGAGAAATTTGGAAGAGAATATGGAAGGGTTTGATTTAACTATTGTTTATTGTTTGGGGTGTTCATGGAGTGGCTCTCCAAAAAAACTGGTGAAGAGGTAGGTATGAAAGGAAAACTTAAAATCTCATTTATTGGTGATAGACGTGTTCGATAAATTGTTGTTGAATGATAAATTGAACCCTAATTTGCCCATTGATGATTTGCACTTGAATGGGGCTGGATATCGGATATTAGTTTATACTTTGAGAGTGTTTTATGTTAGTAGGGATGAATGAAAATAATTGTTGAATTTAAATATAGGAATAGCGATGAATATTTTATTGGTGAGTAATAGTGACATATGTCGTAGTCGTATGGCACAGAAGATATTATCTTCTTTTGGACATGGGACAAAGATATTTACTTCTGGAGTTCTGCCGGGAAGAGTGGTACCATCTTCAGTGGTAGGGGTGATGGAACAGAATGGATACGATTGCTCTCGTAAGAAAGCTAGTGATGTGGATATATATTGCCATCAACCATGGGACTATGTGATTACTCTTTGTGAAGAAGCAAAGGAAGTGGAGGGTGATTTTAATAAGGAAGTGAAAAACTGGAGGCATTTTTCTTTTGATGACCCGTTTCAGCATATTTATGAGGATGAAACAGAATTGGAACATCGTATTTCCGAACTTTATGAAACGATGTATCGTGAATTATATGAGTTTTATCGGGACGAACTGAGTGAGCAATTATTGCCACGTTGCACTTGTGGGGCTAATACCTATTGTCGATGTGAGTGAACCAGTAATGTCCCATAAGTGTTTGGACATGTTGACGCATCCATTGCGCTTGAAGGTGATTCCTTCTTTTTCCAATAATTCTTTTTGTTTCTGCCAGCTGGGAACTAGTCTTCCTTGGCTGTTTACTATCCGGTGGCAAGGAAGGTCTTCTTCTTTTGGTGCATGAGATAAAGCCTGTCCTACCATTCGTGAATATTGGGGATTACCTATAAGTTGTGCTATTTTTCCGTAAGTAAAAACATTGCCGTAGGGGATTTCTTTTGTAATGCTATATACTTCTTTATAAAACTGTGCTCTGTCCATTCTGTTTATTGATGAATGAAATGCTTGATAGTTGTTATGGGATGAAAAAAAAACATTCGTGGACCAGCATACCGCATTACTTCTTGTATTCGTTTCTTCATTTCTGGTTTATAACAATGTATGGGACAGTTGCGGCAAGTCTTTTTTTGTTCACCAAATGTACAATGCTTTAACCGGTTATGTGCATATTGCAATAACTGCCGACAGGTTGGGCAAAGCTCTTTATTGCCTTCCTTGTACCGACAATAAATTCGGATCATTTGTTCTGCGGTACGCTGTTCTCTTTCGATAATTCTCATCTGTAATGAAGTTTTTGTGTGAATAAAGTGCAAATATAGGACTATTTTTTCTTATTTTTGTATTCAATTAGTGTATAACCTTTAAAACAAAGAGATAATGGATAAAGTTGTTGTTAATTCGTACGAGGATTTTGAGAAGCTGCTAGGACGGCAGATTGGAATTTCCGACTATGTGGAAGTGTCGCAAGACCGAATTAATCTTTTTGCAGATGCTACCTTGGACCATCAGTGGATTCATGTAGATACAGAACGTGCTAAAGTGGAAAGTCCTTATCATAGTACTATTGTACATGGTTACCTGACCCTTTCGTTGCTTCCACATATGTGGAACCAGATTATAGAAGTGAATAATCTGAAAATGATGATCAACTATGGTATGGACAAGATGAAATTTGGACAGGCTGTCCTAGCAGGTCAGAGTATCCGTATGGTAGCAAGTCTTCATTCTTTACAGAACTTGCGTGGCGTAGCCAAGGCTGAAATTAAATTTACAATTGAGATAAAAGACCAACCGAAGAAGGCACTTGAAGGCATCGCTATCTTCTTGTATTATTTCAATTGATTTTATGAGAAATAATCTCCGAAGAAGAATAAGGTATATTTTTATCGTTCTTGGATAAATGTTTTACCCAAGAACGATTGCTTTGTTTTGATTTTTTTAGACACGTATATATCCTTTGGGGGAAGTTAGGGATTAACAAAATTAATGATGAAATAGAATAGGCATTTGAGATTGTGTAAAAATGAAAAACTTATTTTAGGTTGTTTTTCTCTAAGTAATAACACAAATGATCATATATTTTGTCATCATAGCTAACTTCGGCTTGATGGAGAATGCCTTCGTATGTAAACCCCATTTTCTCCAAAACACGTTGTGAACGTTTGTTTTGAGGATAACAATTTGCACTGATCAAGGTTAATCCTAGTTTGTTGAAGCCATAGTCCAAGACAGCACAGACGGCTTCAGACATATATCCTTTTCCCCATTGGGCTTCATCTAACCAATAACCTATCATTCCGGCATTTGAATTCTCTCTCTTTGGGTCTGGTAGAATTCCTATAGCTCCTATCAGAAGCCGGTCTTCCTTTCTAGTGATGGCCCATGTGTCTTTTTGTGGTATAAATATTGTTTGAAGAATTTTCAGAGATTCTTCCAGTGTGTCATGAGGTTTCCAACCAGCATTATTTCCTAGGTTGGGATTCTGGCAACAGTTAAAAACAGCTTCCGTATCATTCTCTGTAAAAGGACGTAAAATAAGTCGCTCAGTTTCTATTACATGATTTCCCTCAGGAGGGCATTCCTGCTCTTTTTTGTAAACACACTCTATCCGGTTTCCGTCTGGATCTAGTATCACACTTTCAAAATAGCCATCTCCTGAAATGCGAGGTTCACCTACGATATGGTATCCTTTAGTACGTAGCTGTTCCGTTAGTGATAAGACAGCTTCTTGGCTTTCAAAAGAAAAAGCTAGATGGGTCAATCCCGGTCTGTTTTCTTCTATCGGGATATTTTGCACGTCAATCCTACTCATCAACTCTAATGTAGCACCACTTTCAAATGAAATGAAGTAAGATTCAAAACCTTTTTGGGAATTAATGTATTTTTCATTACTTGTTCCGTTAAAGTAACGAGTATAAAATTCCCTTAGCTTTTCCAGATGAAATGTCCAAATGGCGATATGATGTATTTTCATGAGCGATTATTTATTCATTATAGATATTTTCTTTAGTTCGTTTTATTCTAAATAAATCATCTTTTTGGTCATTCCACCATCGATGATGATATTTTGTCCATTGATGAAGTCGTTCTCTTCTTGACATAAAAATAAACACATACGTGCTATGTCTTCTGGTTTGCCTACTCGTCTTGATGGATGTTGGGCATGATCTTCTGGGCGTAGCCGTTCGTAATCATTGGTCTGAATCCATCCCGGCGAAATACAGTTTACGGTGATATGAAAGTCGGCAAGGGATAAAGCAAGTGCATGGGTCAGTGAATAGATTCCTCCTTTGGAAGCCGCATAGCTTTCGCTTCCCGGTTCGCTCATTAAATAACGGGTGGAACAGATATTGATAATTCTGCCATACGGGTGATTTTCTGCTTGGGATTTGCGATGTAAAGCTAATGTGCGTGAGGTGATAAATACAGGTCGCAGATTGATGGACAAAATTTTATCAAAATCTTCCACGCTGGTTTCCGTGATGGGAGAAAATTCGCTTATTCCGGCATTGTTAATAATGATGTCCATATCCCCCCACTTTTCAAAAAGCTCGTGCATACAGTTCTCAAGGGATTCTTTATTACTTACATCGGCATGATAAAAAATTGCTCCGGTCTCTTTGGCTGTCTGTATTCCTAAATCCTCATTTTTGTCACAAAAGGCGACTTGGTATTGTGAGTTGCAGAAAGCTTTCACAATGTTTCTCCCTATGCCATCGGCACCTCCTGTGATGAATGCTTTTCTAGGAAGTTTGATTGTATTGTCTGTCAGGTCCTTTGGTTGAAGCTTGACGGAAATCGTTTTCTTCTTTCCTTGTTTACATTTTTTTTCCCATGCAGCCTTTCGGGCTTCATATTGTTCGTATTGCCTTTCTATATAATTGTCTGCCATAAGTTTTGAAATATATTTATCGGAATGTTATTCTATTGTTTACCATAAAATTAACAGCTCCATATATTATTATTCCAATAAATTGTGCTGTAAATTCTTTGATTCCTATTGCTTCTATCATCAGTATCACAAAAAGAAGTTGTATGCCATAGGCAATACCAAAAGCGGTACAAAAGAGCATTATTTGTTGCCAAAGACTGTTTTGGGGATTGCTGGAAGGAAAAATCCAATATTTGCTCCATATAAAATTATGGGTTTGAGCGATGAGATATGCCATAATATTTGCTACTATATATTTTCCTTTGAATGAGAAGTAACTCATCACAATCCATATCACTAACATGGTAATAAGGTAATTTAAGGTTCCTATTGTAGCAAAACGAACTAAACGTACTGATGCTTTCATCCTCTTTTTATTGGTTTGTTTTATATGGTGAATTTGGGTACAAAAATACTAAAAATATGTGATTTTAATGCTTGTATAATAAAAAAGAAGCCTACTCATCTTAGTTTCTGTTTTAATGTTGTTCAGCATTTTTTGAAAGAAAATTTAAACTGGCTTTTTTCAGTTTTGTCCTGAATTTGAAGTTCAATTGTAATAGAGGTGGACTTTTTTAGGGGAAAGATGGGAAGAAACGCTGAAAAGCATGGTGGAAATCCGCAGAAAGTGTTGATGCAAATATGTTGATTTTATGACAATCGGACAATATATAAGGCACACTTTTATATCATGCAAAATAATAGCATGTTATAGATGTACCTTATAAACTGTCTGATTGTAAATATTCAAAATCTGTGATTAATGAATTTCGATGATTCTGTTCACTTTGGCTTTTTCTTCAGGAGTGCGTTTAGGCAAATCAATGGTCAGAACACCATTGCTGGCATTGGCGCTGATTTTTTCCTTAACCACATCTTCAGGAAGAATCAAAGCTTGTTCGAACTTAGAGTAAGAAAATTCACGACGTAAATATCTTCTGTTGTGATGGTCGTCCTCTTTTATTTCATTCTTTTTCTCCATTGAGATCACTAGTTCGTTGTTTTCGCTGATGTGGATATTGAAATCTTCTTTAGTCATACCCGGAGCAGCAACCTCTACTTTATAATCTTTGTCACTTTCAATGACATTAATTGCAGGGGCGGTAGCGTTGGCTCTTGTCAACCATTCATTATCAAAGAAATCGTTGAAAATACTTGGTAACCAATTCTGATTGTTATACTTTCTAGTCGGCATCATAATTATAATCTCCTATATTTTAAATTGTTACTAGACTGCTTTTTGATTTTTTTATCTTGTCGTTTTTGGCAATACACTGATGTTCTTGCAAAGTATATGCCTGATGGCAAAATGTCAGCCGGAAATGAAATGAATTTAAATCTGTGAAGATAATTTTAATGAATATCGAGATGTGTTTAAACCTTTGTAAAATTTGTTTGCAGTTGAGAAGCAAGGTAAAGTGATAAAGAAAGCCATTTTGTCAGCAAATGGTGGCTGTTATTTATGTTTGTATATTATCTTTGCGTCGTTTTATAAAGATAACCATTAAAGAAGAAAAGGAAATATCATGTTGGCATATACTTATATTAAACAGGGAAAATTTGAATTGATAGAGAAACCGAAGCCTGAGTTGAGAGACTCGCGTGATGCTATTGTGCGCGTTACTCTCGGGAGTATTTGTACCAGTGACTTGCATATTAAACATGGTGGTGTGCCACGTGCTGTTCTCGGAATAACAGTGGGGCATGAAATGGTGGGTATTGTGGAGCAGACAGGACGTGATGTTAAATTAGTCAAACCAGGCGATCGAGTTACCGTCAATGTGGAAACCTTTTGTGGAGAATGTTTTTTTTGCCGGCATAGATATGTGAATAATTGTGCTGATCCTAATGGGGGATGGGCCTTGGGATGTCGGATTGATGGGGGGCAGACGGAGTATGTTCGCGTACCTTATGCTGATCAAGGCTTGAATCTCATTCCCGATTCCGTGAGTGATGAGCAAGCTTTGTTTGTAGGAGATATCCTTGCTACAGGATTTTGGGCTGCTCGCATTTCGGAGATTACCGAAGAAGACACGGTGCTTGTCATTGGTGCGGGACCTACGGGAATCTGTACTTTGCTTTGTGTGATGCTGAGAAAGCCGCAGCGCATTGTTGTTTGTGAACAATCCTCTGAAAGAATTCGGTTTGTTAGGGAACATTATCCGCAGGTAGAAGTTGTCACTCCAGAAGAATGTAAGGAATTTGTATTGCAAAGTAGTCCACACGGTGGTGCGGATGTAGTTTTTGAAGTGGCAGGAGGGGAGGATACATTTCGCTTGGCATGGGAATGTGCGCGCCCTAATGCTGTCGTTATTTTGGTGGCTCTTTATGACCGTCCTCAGATTCTTCCTTTGCCGGATATGTATGGAAAGAATCTAACCTTCAAAACTGGTGGCGTAGATGGTTGCGATTGTGCTGAGATACTTCGCTTGATAGAGATGGGAAAAATAGATACCACTCCACTAATTACACATCGTTTCCCGCTAGATCAGATAGAAACGGCTTACCGGATTTTTGAGAACCGACAAGATGGAGTGATAAAAGTAGCTGTGACAATGGAGACTGGAATGTAGATTAAAAGCAATGAAATAGCATAATATAAGAGTGTATGCCTATTATTGAAATATCATCATTGACACATCCCGGAGTGGATGTTTTCTGCATGTTGACGGAAGCTCAGTTACGTCAGCGTATGGAACCTGGGAAAGGGGTGTTTATAGCCGAAAGCCCCAATGTCATTAGTAGGGCTTTGGATGCAGGATATGAACCTCTTGCTCTTATGTGTGAGCGTAAGCATATCTCTGGCAGTGCTGCTCACATTATCAAGCGTTGTGGTGATGTGCCCGTTTATACGGGTGATAGAGAGTTGTTGGCTACGTTGACTGGCTATGTTCTGACACGTGGTGTATTATGTGCTATGCGTCGTCCGGTGTTGCCCTCTATGGAAGAGATCTGCCGGGATACCCGGCGGATTGTAGTCATTGACGGTGTGGTGGACACTACCAATATCGGGGCGATATTCCGTTCGGCAGCTGCTCTTGGGATAGATGCTGTTTTGTTGACACGCAATTCTTGCGATCCGTTGAATCGCCGTGCGGTAAGGGTGTCTATGGGTTCGGTGTTCTTGGTTCCATGGACATGGTTGAATGGTACGATTGGCGATTTGAACAAGTTTGGTTTCCGTACTGCTGCCATGGCGTTGACTGATGATTCTATCTCTATAGATCATCCCATATTGGCGGCTGAACCTCGGTTGGCTATTGTGATGGGAACAGAAGGGGATGGGCTTCCTTACAAGACAATTGCTGAAGCTGATTATGTAGTCCGTATCCCTATGGCACATGGAGTGGATTCGCTCAATGTGGCTGCAGCAGCTGCTGTTGCCTTTTGGCAACTCCGGATTACAGACCATTGAAAAGATTTAATATATGATTAAGTTTATTTTATTTTCATAGCTCCCATGGCGTCCGGGCAGTCTGTGGGCGTCCTTAGTTGTATAGGCATAAAGCGTATCATCACGCTGATGTGTGGTCACTAGGCGCAGACCATGGTATATCTTCAGCGTGTCAGCATCATAGACAATTTCGACACGTTTGCCTATATACTCTTTCGGCATGCTGTAATGGTGAAGCTTGAAAGTTACATAGCAGTTCCGCATTACCGTTGCAGAGCGCCGCTCCTTCATCTGGTGGCGTATGGCGGGAAGTGGGCGGAGGTACTCGGCTTCAATCTGTTCGCGTCTGGACAGGGAACGTCCGTTCATCCTGCGCCCGTTAAAGGCTGAGAGCGATTCGAAAATGGCCACATTCAAAGATTCCAGAGAGTTGAACACAAGCTCTTCGACATCTGCATATACTGCCGGTAAAGCAGTTTCACGGCATTTTCAACCAACGCCTTGTCCTTGGGATGGCGTACCCGTGCGGGGTATACGGTACATCCATAATGCTCGGAAAATGCCGCAAACTCCTCGTTGATTACCGGACCGTTGTGGTTGCTGCGGGCTACTGCTGCTTTGAGGTTGTCAGGTACGATTGCCATCGGAATACCGCCGTAAAAATGAAGTGCGTTTTCACATGCCTTGATCAGATCTTGTTTTGACTGGGACCAGACCGCCTCACAATAGGTATAGTGGCTACAGGGGAGTATGGACACAAACATTTCAACGCTACGGCATTCACCGTTTTCATTGTCAATGACCTCAAGCTTGTCACTGGCAAAGTCAATGTATATTTGGTCATCGGCATAATGCTCAATATGCCCCACGACATGAGTCACCATCCGGTAACGCATGAGATAATTACCGAAACTGGCATGTTTGTATCCATTAGGGCGTGTTTTGTGATACTCTTTGTACAGGGATTTGACCGTTACCCCTCGGCGGCTAAGACGGGCGGAGTACTCGGGTAGAAGTGCCTCCAGCTCAAGTTGGCGTTGTGATGGAATCTGACTACGGCTAATCCCTTCGGAGAACATTTCTTGGATGCGGGAAGAAGGCATTGATGCCAACTCCTTTATCGGAATGCCACACTTTTGGAACAGACGCACATATTTGTGCACTGTGTTGCAGGATAGCTCAAAACTCCTGCTTATTTGCTTTATCTCCATCCCCAATGCATAGCATTGGAGAATATTTGCTATCTTTGTTGTCATAGTAGAAATGATTTTACCCCACCGGTCAAGACGGGAATCAAATCTACGAAACACGAAGGTGTGTCAAAATGCACCCCTTCTTTTTTTTACGCACCTTCCCTTTTTTGTTATTTCGGTTTTTCTAGCTATCTTAGCAACTTGAAATAAGGAACAAGTATAACCATTTGTTATAACGATTTGTAATGGTGTCCATTTGTTCCTTAATACCGGCATTTAATAACCTTAAAACAAACTGATATGATAAAGATAGGGTTCAAAGCATGTAGAATGAAGACATTTAAAATGAAACTGGAGAATCTTCCTGATGTTGTTTATAGTATTAGCGAAAAGAAGATTCCTTATAAAATATGTTCTTTGCAAGGTGATATATTGACTGTACAGAGAGAAAGTACAGAAAATTTTGTCGAATTAGACATCAATGAATTATATGAATATTTCACCGAAGAAACCACTTATAATACGCAAACGGCTCGAAAGCATATCACTGGATATGCATATTCTCCAGCCGCAGCTATAATAAACGCTTTAGTTAAATCTGAATAATAGAGAATAAGCCGTATGCCAGAGCAATACAAAATGGTGGCGGAGAATCCGCAAAGCACGGTGGTTTCAGACTTTGAACCTGTTTACCGTAAATCCACACAATACCAAAGCGAGGCGGAGATGGAGCATGACTTTATCAGCCAGCTTGAAAAACAAGGTTACGAGTATTTGCCAATCAAAACGGAAAAGGAACTCATTTGCAATCTTCGCCGCCAGTTGGAGTGCCTAAACGATTATAAATTTACCGACAATGAATGGCAGTCGTTCTTTGCCGACAAGATTGCCAACCGCAATTACGGCATTGTGGAAAAGACTATCATCATACAAGAGGACTACATTCAGTTGCTGATGCGCGATGATGCTTCGGTGAAGAACATTTACCTGATAGACAAGGAAAACATCCACAATAATTCGTTGCAGGTAGTCAACTAATACACGCCGGAGGGAAGTGTAAGGGAAAACCGTTACGATGTGACGATATTGGTGAACGGCTTGCCTCTTGTGCATGTGGAATTGAAACGCCGGGGTGTGGATATCAAGGAAGCGTTCAACCAAATCAACCGCTACAACCGCGAAAGTTTTTGGGCAGGCAGCGGACTGTTTGAATACGTACAGTTGTTCGTTGTCAGCAACGGCACACAGACGAAGTATTACAGCAACACTACCCGTGCCTCGCACATAGCCGAGGCAAGCAAGCGAAGCCATAAGCAAGGGAAGCAGCAGACCAGCAACAGTTTTGAATTTACGAGTTTTTGGGCATCAAGGGACAATAAGGTAATATACAAAAGTTGTCGGTATTCATCAGCAAGAACCGCACGCATGAGGTCTATGGCAAGCACCTCGTGTTCATCTTCGATGAATGCCACCGCAGCCAGTTCGGAGATATGCACACCGCCATCATCAAGAAATTCAAACGCTATCATCTTTTCGGCTTCACGGGAACACCTATTTTCCCGGTAAATGCCGGAGCCGGCGGTAAATTTGACCTGAAAACCACCGAACAGGCTTTCGGCAAGCAACTGCATATCTATACCATCGTAGATGCCATTGCCGATGGCAACGTGCTGCCGTTCCGCGTGGATTATGTCAGCACCATGCGTGAACAGGAGAATATCAAGGACGAACAAGTGCGTAACATCGACCGCGAGCGTGCGTTGGCAGCTCCTGCCCGTGTCAGTCGTATTACAAACTACATATTGGAACATTTCGACCAAAAGACTAAGCGCAATGCCCGTTCCTTTACGTTCAATAAATTGGTGAACATTGCAGAAATGGCAACGGCAAAGAATAGGGAGGCGACGGAAGAGAAGAAGCAAAAAACGCGAATGACGGGATTCAATTCCATTTTCGCCGTTTCGTCCATTGACACCGCAAAACTTTATTATATAGAGTTCAAGCGGCAGATGACGCAACTACCACCCGACAAACAACTGCGTGTGGCTACCATCTTCAGCTATGGGGCAAACGAAGCCGAAGACGGCACGGGATTGCCCGATGATGAGAACTCAAAAAACACCGACGGACTGGATAAGAGTTCTCGTGACTTCCTTGAATCGGCTATCGAAGATTACAACGCAATGTTCAAAACCAATTACGACACAAGTGCTGACCGTTTCCAAAACTATTACAAGGATGTGTCGCTAAGGATGAAGAACCGTGAGATAGATTTGCTCATTGTGGTAAACATGTTCCTGACGGGATTTGACGCCACTACTCTGAACACCCTTTGGGTGGACAAGAACCTGCGGATGCACGGATTGTTGCAAGCCTATTCGCGCACCAACCGCATACTTAACTCCATTAAGACATTCGGCAACATTGTGTGCTTCCGCAACTTGGAGCAAGCCACCAACGAAAGTATCGCCCTTTTTGGCGACAAGGAAGCCGGAGGTATTGTGTTGCTGAAAACCTTTGACGAATACTACAAGAGAACCTGTATATGTTCGAAGTGTAAGCGAGTATTTGCAGGTTTCTTAGTATTCGAATGCTAATATAATAGAAGACATGAATCTTTATCTGACATTCCCCAATTTTGTAGCATAGAATATAGTCGCGTTATTGCAGTTATCGGATATTCGTATCAAATCTGAAAGATTTAGCTTTCTACATATGTGGATTTCAAAAAAAATATTATCTTTGCGTTTAAGAAGCGTTCTTTTGAATTACTGCAAAAGTGTTGAAATACAGAATTTCGCTGGTTTCTATATCGTTACCTATCAAGCTGAAATATTCTGTAAGCTGTTGAATTTTAGCGAGAAAGAGAATACGCTATGTCTTGCACAGTGGTAGGTGATGTGCTTAGTTATTCCGGCTTCCGCAACCCATTTCTTTATCGGGCGGTTAATCCATGACGGGTCAGGCAGTCCGGCAAAAACTAATTGTTCACCGTCTTTCCTTTCACCACATAATTGAAATGCCTGTTCGGATATGGGCATATATTCAACACCTTTGGTCTTTTGTTGAGTAAAGTTCAAGCGGTAACCACCATTGAATACCTCTATCTCTGACCACTTCAGCTTTTGAATGTCGCAATGGCGAAGCCCAGTCAGTGCGGAAAAGAGAGCGGCACGCTTCAATAACGGGCCACATGGAGTTTGAGCCAAACGGTTCAGTTCTTCAATGGTCAAGTATTCTCTGCGGCTTTCTTGACCTTGAATTCCCTTGACCTTTGCCCTAATATCAACGGTTAGGTAGCCGTCAATGAAAGCCTGCTTCAATGCGGCCTTGAATATGGAGAAATAGGTGGATGCTGTATTTTGCGAGATGACACCTTTCTTGCCACCTCCTTGTGGGGCGTTCAACAGAAACATACGGAAGGATTCTATCAGTTTCAAATCAATCTGTGAGAAAAGGATGGTATCGCCTTTCGCAAAGATTTTCAACAGTTCATGCACACGCTTCCAGTTGATGATAATGGAATCGGAGCTATGGGCGTGACGCAACCGCTGTACGTGGTCGAAGTATTCGATGAAGTTGCAACGTGAACGCTCCAGTTGCTCCGCCTGTTCTGCATCGGTTTCTGAATACAATGAGGCATTGTCATATTCCTTTTGGCGCAGGCTCCTTACCTTGTCGGCATAGATGCACGATTCTTGGTCTAACTGTGATTTGCATTGGATGATACCGTTCAAATCACGTTTAGGCTTATAAGTGGTCTTGCCGTCCTTGTCGGTTCGGGCGTTTCGTGACTTATCCCAAATAGGAGTGGTGATGGTACGGTTCAGATATTCACGCACCCTTTGAGGAGTGGGCTTGTCTGCTTGAAAAACCGGATAGGCTTCCACATATAGATACCATTCCTCGCGGTATTCCGACTTGCGGAGTTTTACCGAGACTCGTGTATTGGCCAACGCTTTCTTCATTGCTTCATTTCTTTATATAGGTTATCAATCTCTTTCTTGGGAACATAAACGAAGTTACCTATCTGCCGGGTGGGGATAGAGTATTTGCGGATATGCAGGTATACCGTACTGTCCTCTAAATGGAACTTCTTGGATATTTCGCCGATAGTATAACAGTCCTTAGGCTCCAGACTGTACAGTTTGGCAACGGGTTTTGGTTTTGCCAGAGCTTTCTTCCGTAACGGATAGAGTTTCAGCAGTTCTTCTTTGCTGACTCTTGTTTGTCGTTCGCCTACGTTTACACTTGAAATGACACCTTTACGAATCAAGCGATATAGGGTTTCTTTGCTAATCCCGAACAAGGCATAGGCTTCAGGAACGGTGATATAGTCTTTGGACTTCGGTATCTTCTTCACAACCTCATCCAACTTCTGCATCCTTAGCTCCTCGTCCTTGTTTCTCTTCCAAGCAATTTTAGAACATCTTGGAGAGCAATACCAAGATTCAATGGTCTTCGCTTTGAACGGTTCTCCGCAGACCTTGCATTTACGGGGTCAGCGGATTTTCCCGGTTGGCAAGCTTTCTTTTAAGCATATAGCATAGCCAGTCTGAACATGAAGAATTTCAGATCAGCCACCCCTCTTAACTGGCTTCGAAAAGCTTTGATTTTAGCATTGAACGACTCCGCTGAAGCATTTGTCAATCGTTCTTCAAAATAATTTATGATGGTCGTACTATGGTTTGAAAAGGTATCAAGTACCTTGTTGAACTCCATATAGTCAAACTTTTCCACTTCATTGTACCATCTTGCGAGATTTAGCCTTGCTTCATCGGGACCTGACTTCTTGTTGAAGATGTCTGTCAGTTTCATGCTAAGGCTGTATCCTTCCAGAAGCTTGGGGAATTTATCAAAGAGAATGGCAGCCCTGGTCTTTTGCTGTTCATTCCATTTGCTCCAGTGTTTCAGTATAATATGCTTGCTTCTGCTTACTATCTGTGGCAGGGTTTCTCCGTTCTCGTACATGAAAACGGTCATTGATCAGCTTTGCGGCAGGAAACACCTTTCTGACCGTCAGCATCATGGCTGAAGATAAATCTGTAGTGACAGTCTTGACAGACAGCCGTTTCCGGTGCGGAAGCCTGCGCAAGATTCCGCTTACCGCATCTGTGGCCACTCCACGAACCATTGCAACTAAAGCCCCCTTACGGCCTTTAGCTGCTTTATTGGTCAGAATCGTATAAACATCTCCATTGCTCAGGCAAGTTTCATCCAAAGAAAGGTTTTCTCCAATGTTTTCAGGATAAAGGAGGTAGTCATGCGCATGTTCGAGTTGGTCCCAGTTCCGGTAATCACTGATTTTCTCCTTGTATTGTTTACGAAGAGTCTGCCCTTTTACGCCATAACGTTCCGCAAGCACACAGATGCTCACAGGAGTAGATTCAATCTCCTTCTTTTAAAAAAGAAACGAACTCAGAATTCAGCCGTGTACCGTCAAATTCGGATAAATCCCAGTCATAGCTGAAGATTTCATTGGAAGACTTGTCAAGCCATTTACGTTTACGAACATGGAGATAAGTGGCGCGACCACGAATAGGATAGTCTTGGATTGTACGGTACTCACCAAAACCATAGGATATGATATCCGGGTTGGTCTTATCTTCTTTTAGCTGAACTTTTTTTTCATCAAGATAAATATCAAAACGGTCAGCACTCTTGTCGAAATTGACAATATCAAAGTTGTCTATAAGCACATCCGGAAGGATGGCACGAAGGAGTCGTTCGGGTTTCATAAAACAAAGGTAAGCAAAGATAGCGAATTTTAAAACTTACCAACCAGAAATTTCCGCTGACCCGAAAATCCGGGATTGTTCATGTATATCCATAATTCCTCCCCTTCCAAGGTGATCACAACCCTGGTTGAAAAGGATATGGAGAAAAAGAGAGAGGCGGGAAAACAGGAGAAGGTATGTATGTGATGATGCTATTTAAGATAGTAGGGCTTATGGTATGGGCAATATACTGAATTTGTTGTCGCCCGTTCATTACAATTAGGGTATGCGCATTTATAATTTCCTGTTATTATCTCAAGCATCGTTGAGCATGACGAAAACAAACAGAAACTTAAGAATAAAATAAATAATTTTGAGTTCATAGTTAAATGAGTTGATTAGTAATAGTTTTTAGTTTTCTCTTGTGAAGACTTTATTTTTTTAACAAAAAAAGCTTCACAATATATAGGATATCCATATGTATTACCGTTTATAAATGGATTTTTTAAAAATCTATTTAAGTCGTTGAATGTTAATTTTATAGATGCTTCTTGGTTTATACCGGATATCGTTAATAAAATAATTTGGGATTCGTGTAATGTACCATTGGGATTATGATATTCATCCATAAATGAGTTTTTAAAAGCTTCTAAAACATTTTGGTATGAATTATTACTTGCTATTACAAAATAAGCAGTAACACCATATGTTAGTGTTCGTATATAAACTAATTCTTCAAGGGAAGAGGGAGGGGCAATGAATAACCCATCTGAGGGTACATCCTGAGGATGTAAATTAAACTGTGTCAGCAAAGATTAAAATAAAATATTAACTTTGCTAACACAGTTTTTTTATGAAAGAAGAATTTGATTTTGAAAGTATCAAGAACAAGGCAATTGAACAGCTGAAAGCAGGTAAGCCCTTGTTAGGTAAAGACGGTGCTTTTGCCCCTTTATTGGAAAGTATCCTGAATGCAGCTCTGGAAGGTGAGATGGATGCACATCTTACAGAAGAGGAACGTCAAATGGGTAACCGCCGTAACGGGAAAATGCAAAAGCAGGTCCAGACTCCATTGGGTGAGGTAACCGTTTCCACTCCCCGTGACCGTAATTCAAGTTTTGAACCACAATTCATTAAAAAGCGTGAGACCATTCTTGCAGAAGGCGTAGCAGACCGTATAATCGGCCTGTATGCTCTTGGTAACAGCACACGTGAGATTAGTGACTGGATGGAAGAGAATCTTGGAAATCGTGTATCGGCAGATACAATCAGTTCCATTACAGACCGTGTACTTCCGGAAATAAAGGCATGGAAATCACGTATGCTTGATTCTGTCTATCCCATAGTCTGGATGGATGCCATCCATTATAAGGTAACGGATGAACGTGGTTGTGCAGTTACACGTGCAATCTATAATGTGCTGGGTATTGACAAGGAAGGACATAAGGAGCTGCTCGGAATGTATATATCAAGGAATGAGGGGGCAAACTTCTGGCTCAGTGTGCTGACAGACCTCCAGAACCGTGGAGTTGAAGATATCCTTATAGCCTGTATAGACGGTTTGAAAGGTTTTCCTGAAGCAATCCAAAGTGTTTATCCCAATACTGCTGTACAGCTTTGTGTCGTACATCAGATTCGTAACTCCATCAAGTATGTGGGCTCCAAAAATCAAAAGGAATTCCTGAAGGACTTGAAATGCGTCTATCAGGCTGTAAATAAAGAATCTGCAGAGAATGAACTTCTTAAGTTGGAAGAGAAATGGGGTGAACAGTATCCTATCGTCATCAGGTCATGGCAGGACAATTGGGATAAACTGTCCGAATACTTCCAGTACACTCCGGCTATCCGTAAGCTTATATATACTACAAATACCGTTGAAGGGTATCACCGCCAAATCCGTAAGGTAACAAAAAACAAGGGCGTGTTCCCGTCAGATACAGCCCTTGAGAAACTGGTTTATCTTGCATACCGTAATATACGGAAGAAGTGGACTATGCCACTGGCCAATTGGGCTACAATCTCACAGCAACTGGCCATAAAATTTGGAGAACGGTTTAAATTATTGTAATTTTACGCTCGTCGGGACAGGTGGTCCCGCCCCTTGGCGCTGGCCGTTCCCCAACCGACGAGTTTTTTAGAGAAAAAATAATGCGTGACACAGTTTATATTATAGTGCCTACATCCATTGAGATTGTGAATCCTTTGAATATAACTTCACTAATACATAGGCTTTTTATGTTTTTCATATTAAATTCTTGTTGTGCTATTTTTTTTAGTGCATTGCCAAACTCTTTATTATATGGGAAACAGTTCTCTATATTTGATAGAGATTTTAATTCTGCAAATTTTATAATATATGGTCTTTGAGGTGAAGTATAGCTCTGGAATTCTTTGGATTTCAGAGCTTCTTTTATCTTTTGTAGATATTCACTTCCCTTAACATCTTCCATACAAGTTATGTATGGAATGGGAAAATTAAAAGTTAAATCTATTGGATGTTTCTTATCTATATTTTCTCTATCGAAAGTTGTAGCGAAAGAACTTTTAGGAAATGTTGCTCCTACATATATGTGAGGTGGAGTTGCTAAACATTCCCATCTTTGTACTCCTATATATTGGTTACCAATAAAAAATTCGTCATCATTTTTACTATCATCAATAAGGGTGTCCCATTGAAAAATAAATTTATTTTGAACCGTATCTTTAGGGTTTTGTGGCAATTGTTCATTGTTTTTATTTACTAAATGTTCTTCTTTCTCACAAGCCATAAAGAAAGAAGTAGTTATGATATATAACAAATAAAATATTTTTTTCATTTTATGCCATGCTTTTTAATTTACATTTTATCTATTTATATTGCCATAATATGGCTTTAACAATGTGCGAATTTATGCAATATATATGTAAAATCCATTTATAATAGAATTTATTTTATTGTAATGGTTTGATTTAATCAATTGATTGTCAGCAGTGAATATAGAAAAAGACTTGTAATATTTATCTTTTTTATTTATTTCATTTTTTTGAGAAAGAAAGGTAATAATATTGGCTCCACAGGTACTTTAATTTTCTTTCGAATATTGGTCTTGTATCTATGAAAATATGCTTTGCATTCAAATAGCAGCTATTTCTTCTGTTTTAAAACCTGCAATCATCATACAACATAGCTGCATTTCTTTTTCATTTAAGCATGAATAGTTTTCCTTTAACATGGGGTAAAAATTGTCAAAAGATAAATCTATATGTTTATAAAAACTGTTTCATTGTATTGTTAATAGGTCATTATATTTTATGAAGTTAAATTTTTCTATTTCCTTTAAAAGTTTGGCACTTTGTTCTTTTTTCATATATGTGTAATTTATTAAAATGAATATCCAAAACTAATATAAGGGTAAATAAATGGTTCTTTTGTTACACCGTGTTTATCATTAAAACTAAAAGAAGGGCTTAATCCTATTCTAAATAGAAAACCTTTAGTTGATATGTAACGGTAACCTATATTAGAAAAGAAATAATATCCAAATGTTGTATTGGAAGTGAAATTTATTGTTTCATATTGATCCTTTGATTTTTCTATAAAATAAATATGTTCGTTATATATTCCAAGATTAGAACCTAATCCAAGTTCTAATTTGTGCTTATTTCCAGAGGTGAGAAAGTTGACTTCGATAGGGAAAAATAGCCCTCTATTAGAGTTAGATGCTTTAATAAAAGAATCCCCTCCTTGAAAATAAGAAACACCAAGCCTATATCCCCATGGAGATATAGGAGTAAATCTTGAATCGAAAGAAACTCCAATAAGGTTAGAAGATCCTAAAAACTCTACATAGATATTTTTATCTCTTGTCTTTTTGAAAGATAAGGTGTCCTGTGCGAATATATTTGCAAAAACACCTATGGCAAACGATGCAAGTAAAAAACCTTTTTTTATCATATAATTTATTGATTTTGAACGTTGCAAAGTTAGACTTAATACTTCAAATCGCCATTTGTAAGCCTTTTTGTTAACTTGTAAACTTAATATATAACTATTTGATATTTAGGGTATATCACAAAAAAAAATTGTAAAAGTATAAACTGTCATTGGAATGGAGGAGCAGACATTAAAAAAGCTATGATATTAGCACCTTCAGGAGTTTTAAGTTTCTTTCGGATATTGGTTTTATATTTGTGTACAGAAAAAATACTTTGCATCCATATAGCTGCAATTTCTTCTGTCTTGAACCCTGCAACCATCATACAGCAAAGTTGTAGTTCTTTCTCATTTAGATCTGAAAAGTTATCTTTCAGCAGTGTATAAAAATTATCAAAAGATAAATCAATGTGTTTATAAAAATTGTCCCATTGCGTAGTTAGTAAAGAATTATTTTGTGTAATATTGAATCTATTTAATTCTTTTATAAATTTAGCACTTTGTTCTTTTTGCGTATATCTCAACATCGCAATTTGTTTGGCTACTTCAAAATCACGTAAAATGAACATCTTTGCTTCATCTTTTATATTATTTAATCCCTCCAATGTTTCTATTTGTTGGTGAAGAGCCACAATTTGGTAAGCTTGTTTTCTTTTTTTATTGATGTAGATTAATAGCCCTATACTTGCTATAAAAAGAGAACTTAAAGCAGCATATTTGTATGTAGATAATTTCTTTTCATAATTTTTTTTATCACAAAAGTGGGTATATGCTTGAATAGCTTCATCTAAAGAACTTCCATTCAAATTTCTTAGAAGAATTTCATATCGTTCTATTGCCTTATACAGGCAATCAATTTGATTATCTGTATTATTATTCTCTCTAGCAAATTCTGCACACAGTTTATAAAATCCTATTTCAGCAAAATTAGTTTCCGGGTCTGTGTCATATTGTATAGCTAATTTTCTATGTTTATTAGCATTTGCTAAATCATTTATGGAGTAATAGCAATAAGTTAGTATAGAATGGCAGACAAACAAAAAATCATCTGTTTGTTTTAATGTTATAGCTTCCTGTAATTTATCAATACATAATGTCCATTGTTTAGTTTTATATAACGCAATACCTTGTAGGCATTTGATTTCATTATAATAAATATTGTTTTTATCAATGGAAATTTCTATTAAATTCAATAACTCATAGGCTTTTTTATGATTTCCTATATATAAAAAGCTTTTTGCCATTTGTACTTGAGTTGATATATCCATATCCCTAAATGCAATATCTTCAATACACTGGTTAGCTAATGTTTGATATTTAATAAATTTTAACATATTGTATTTGCGGATATACATATCTCCTAGATAGCCATATAAACAACATAGCCATTCTTTATCCTCTATTTGGCTTGCTATATCTATAGCTTTTTCTATAGCTTGCACCTCCATTTTTAAGTTTTTTTCTTTTTTGTATGTTTTGGCAAGAAACAAAAGGGATTCAAGTTGTTGTTGAATTAGTTTCTTTTTTGTGAAAATATGAATACTTTTTTGTAATAACTCTTTACGTGGGTAATAATTATTTATATAGTGATTTGCTAATGAAACCAATAAGAAATGAGTTGCTTCTTTCTCGTCATTAAGATTAGTCACTTGGATTGAATCAACTTTAGAAAGATATAATTGAGGATTATTTTCTAAAAGTGTTATTTTATTGTTAAACAAGTCCTCTTCATTATTATTTTGCTGGCAAGATGTCTGTACTAACAAAATGATGATTACTAAAAAATATATAGATTGCTTTTTCATTGTATTTTCAATAGATTTGATTACAACTCAGTTTTTACATGTATTTTTCCGAAAGTCTTTTGTTCATTATGTACCCAGCACAATTCTCCGATAATCTTCTCCAATGGGAAATAATCAAGAACGCTATATTGCAGGTCAAACCCGGTACGCTCGAAATAATCCAGCGGGAGTGAAACGAAGTCTTTACGGAATATTCCGTTTGTTTTGCAATATAACTCCAGCCATTCGGAGGTTTCGTCACTTATTGAAATTATTATCTTTTCAGACCTCTTCTTTGGTTGAATATCTTCTTTCATTGTCATATCGTAATTTTCTGAACAGAATATGCTTTATACTTCCGAAACATGCTGCAAATATAGCAAAACACATTTTCTCACTTTTATTTTTAGTGTATTTTTTTATTTGCCAAATATATATTCACTTACCGATGAACAAAGAATTTATATCCACTTCTGGTCTTCCATCCCAAGCATCCTCTTGATATCTTTCAGTATTTTGGTATAATTGTCAGATATTTCCTTCTCCGTCCTGAACGCGACTACCAGCAGCGGTTCCTCCTCCAGTTCGAACAGCCTGAACTTCTTCCTGAAATGTCCTTTGATATTGGAACGGTTTCCCATTCCGATAAATTCCCCTGGTTCCAGTGAGGCGAAGTCCTTTGATTCATATATCCCTTCCTTCTGTGTGCTAATGGTCACGCTGGAATTACGGCCGCCACTGCTGCTGCCGGAACTGGTG
>NZ_JBDFXP010000025.1:0-31646 GCF_040911965.1 Phocaeicola sp. RTP21359st1_B8_RTP21360_211022 | reverse complement strand
GGACTTCTTCTCCTTCTCGTATTTCCCGAAAAAGAGAGGGTAATATTTCAATGCCTCCACATCCAGTGTGCGGCCCAGAAAGATCCGCACGCTACATTTGTAAAGGAATGATCAGTACAGCAAGAGGCTATGAAAGAAACGGTAAGGAAAAAGACTAAGGATATGACAAAAAAACGTCAGAGATATGGAAGGACAGCTTTTCCTTTCCTATTTCCGTATTGTCTCATAAAGCAGCCCGCCTACGTCTATTCCAATATCAAACTTCTTAAACTTGTAGCGTGGTATGACTATTGGAACCACATTCCAACCTTTCTCCGGATTGTAATAATTTTGTATGCCGACTTCCATTTCCAACCGGTCTGTAAAATCATACCCGGCAGTAATGCCATATGTATTTCTATAAAAGCCATACTGGTAAGTCGGTGTATATGCTCCAAACACTTTTAGTCTTAATCTTTCATTTGGGTGATAAATCATTGCGCCATAGATGCCAAAAGCCTGTCCGGTACTTTTGGGAAAGTTATATTTGGTGGCATTAATGCCCAGTCGGATTTCAAAATCATTGTTGAATTGATGATGAAACATTATTGAAGCCTCGTTTATCCGTCCTATTCCCGGCAACGTGGTTTGTGAGCCACTGCCATAGAAATGAGAGAAAATATGTCCGCTTGTACTATAGTCCCCATAAAACATTGGAGTAGGATTAATGTAATATAGTGGTATATAGAAAGGTCTATCCGCTTTAAAATTTGTGTTGTCAATGGCTGTTTCTACGTCTTTCGCATTGGGATTGGGCAATAATAAATCTGTCTTATTGAACGGCATACGTACTTTATCAGAGAGAATTCTTGAACTGTCATTTTTAAGTTTGATATGGTTCTCTCTGATGTTTTCTTGCCCGTTAGCACCAAATATAAACAGGCAGAGTATCAATGTTATATATATGACTTTTACAAGTTGCATAAACTGATATGATACAGTTATTTATTCTTTAAAGTCACTTTTACTTTTTCTGTTTGGCTGTGCGGATTATAAGTAAGACTTGCACATCCTGATAAATATATAACAATACTGGCTAAAATAGCTATTATGATATATTTTTTTAGGTTTTTCATGTTACTAATTTTTATATCGCAAAAGTAGGCAAATCATTCTCAGTTTAAGGTTTATAGTTCTGTATTTCCCTTAATTTTCCTAAATTAAAAGTTCAGATTGTCAAATCTACAAAAGTTTGTATACATTTGTGTAGTTTAATATATTAATTATGAAAAGAATAATCGTTTTTTTGCAGTGATTGTACAGATGGTGCTTCTTTCCAATTGTGTTGAGAAACAAGGATATTATAACGATGGAGAAGAAAGCATTATCGCACTAATATGTGATATAACCTGGACTGGCGGAAAAAAAGAGTATGAAGACGGAAGCTCTTGGGAATCTATTTGGAATTTCGATAAAGATGGAACATATACACGAGCCAATGTAGAGATTGATAAGGATGGGAACAAAAAAGAAGGTGAGATTCGTGGAAGATGGTCTTTCGCCACTCCTAACTTTAGCACATTATATTTTGGTGGTAGTCATTATTGGGATATTAAAGAACTGGATAAGACAATCTTTTCATTCTACGATAGAACAGGAGAACTGAACGATCCAGCTGCGTCTAAAGAATATGTTGAATTTTACCCATACAATGATGGGAAAACTAATTATACAACGTATTTAATTATCAAAAAATGCAGTTAGACACTGAAAAGTGTTTTTTTAGGGAGGGTAACACTCCACTATCGCTTTCTTTTTGATATTCTATAAGTACAAAAGTTAGAAAGCCCCCAGCGGAAACGCCGGAGCCTTATAGGCTTGCGTTAGGGTAGCTTGTTCTCTGTATTTCTGATACAGGAGCATTAGGCCCCAAAATTACTTCGATATTTTGACGTAAACAGTTCCTTTACTTGAAGGTTTATCCTCCTCCAAACGAATTGTATAATAGACATAATCATCAATACCATACTTCTCATACCATTTTCGTGGCTCTACTTTTGAATCACGTAATCCACAAAACCAGATTCCACCTTGCACCGAAATACCAGAGGTATAACTTATAATAGGAATATCAAAACCATCACCAGGTGTATACGTTTCCATTAGAATCTTATGTCTATCCAAGCGTACCGTATCTGTGAACAATGGCATATTGTCTACTGGTGGATAAAAACAAGTTAAACGTATGCTATCTTCTTTGTATGGTGCTACCATAAAATCAAGTGTTTCTACACTATCGACCAATATAAAATGTACGAAATCAGGTAAAAGTTCTCTTTCTGTAAACACACCATTGTTGCAAGATATTTTTTTTAGCTTGGCTCGTTTCCCATTGAATTCACCCTTGATAGTCAGATTCAGATGTTGTACACCTTGCATCCGGAAATATTCTTGTAAAATAACAGGAAGGGAATTTGTTATATTTTCATAATTCACTTTCACTTGTTGCCCCTGCATGGTAATGCTAAAAAGGAGTAATACACCTAATAGAAATCTTGTTTTCATTTTCATTATTTACTTTGAACTATAATTTTTATTTTTCCTATTACTTTCTGTTTGTCACGTTCCCGGCAAAGTTCCCGGTGTGTGCTTTCTCCTTATACATCTGAAGAATTTTGATTTCGTTATGCAATCAGTCGTTTTCTTCTTAAAGTAACTGAAGGGTTTTGCCTGTTCTGTTGCCACGCTTTCTGCTTTGCCTTTTGCTTCTGTAGCCGGAAGCTATTTTGCTGTCTGTTCCCGGACTTCCTATAATAGTTGACGAATGGCTTCTGTTCTCTCATCGCTTGCTCTTCAGATTAAATTCTGTGCATTCAAAGTATTCCAAGGCGAACGAAACGAAGTCATTACAAAATATGCCGTTTATCTAGCAATATATTTCAAGTTGCTGGAAAGTATCTCCATCTATTGAAATAATTATCTTTCCCGGCTTCTTCTTTGGTTGAATGTCTTTTTTCATTGTCATATCGTATATTTTCTGAACAGAATATGCTTTATACTTCCGAAATATGCTGCAAATATAGCAAAACACATTTTCTCACTTTTATTTTTAGTGTATTTTTTTTATTGCCAAATATATATTCACTTACCGATGAACAAAGAATTTACATCCACTTCTGCGTCTTCCATCCCAAGCACCCTCTCGATATCTTTCAGTATTCTGGTATAATTGTCAGATATTTCCTTCTCCGTCCTGAACGCGACTACCGGCAGCGGTTCCTCCTTCAGTTCGAAGAGCCTGAACTTCTTCCTGAAATGCCCTTTGATATTGGAACGGTTTCCCATTCCGATAAATTCCCCCGGTTCCAATGAAGCGAAGTCCTTCGATTCATATATCTCTTCCTTCTGTGTGCTGATGGTCACGCTGGAATTACGGCCGCCACCGCTGCTGCCGGAACTGGTGGACTTCTTCTCCTTCTCGTATTTCCCGAAAAAGAGAGGGTAATATTTCAATGCCTCCACATCCAGTGTGCGGCCCAGGAAGATATTTCCGAAATTCGTCTCAATGGACGACCTGTCCAGTTTGCTGTACAGTTTCTCCAGCTTGCCTTCGGACTGGGTGAGCAGCAGGAACGCCGCCCCGTACTCGCGCAGGACGGAAGGCAGCTTCTCGAAGTCACGCACCTTGAAGGTGGTCATCTCGTCCAGGATAAATACAAAGGGGACCCTGTTCTCCATGGAAAACGAGCGCGAGGCGATACTCATTACCATGGCGATGACGGGGGATATCACCGACTCCGTTGCATAGTTGTTGCTGATTGCAAAAAGTTTCGGATGTTCAGGATTAATCAGATTGAAGTCGAAGTCATTCCCTGTCAGCACATAGCATATGTTCTCATTGGTGGTCAGCTTTGCCACATAGTTGCTGAGAGTGGACACATAGGAGGCCTGTGTTTTCTCACTGCCTTCCGCCTTGAGGTACGCCTCCGCCATCATGGCGCTGATATCGTTCAGCTTCAGGAATTCCTGAAGCTGTTCCGTATCGGCCTTCATCACGAAGTTGAAAATATGCGGCAGCGTGCAGCATTCCGGGAACTCATCCCAAAGCCTGTACGCCACGCCGTTCAGGATGCCAAGCGCGCCCGTATACCATTCGTCCTGTTTGGATGTGGGCGGCATCAACGCGCCCAGTACGTCCTCCATCAGCTGCATGAGCATCGTCCTGTCCTTTATATTCCTCCTGTCCAGCGGATTGAAGCGGTAAGTCCGGTTCATGTCCGTGAAATTTACATAATAGAACTCATGGGGGTATCCGTGTTTCCTGATCAGGTTGTATGCAGTCCGGGTATAGTCAAAATCCTTGAAGTCATAGATGAAACCGGCGAATCCGGACCTGATGTACTGCTCCATCAGCGTTTGCCTATGGATTTGGTCTTGCCGGAACCGGCTCCTCCATAGACAAGGAAATTGGAGAACCAGTAATAATATCTGATAATTGTCCCGTCCGTGGCGTGAAGGGAGAGCAGGGCTTTTCCACCCTTTCCGCTTTCTGTCCCTCCTTTAAAAGAAAGACGAAGAAGTACGGAAACGACACCCGGAAGCAGGAACCACCACCCATCCGGAATGGTGGCATGTGCGACAGCTGTTTCTGCAAGTACCAACAGCAGGAACAGGACATGTGACATCCGGGATTTTCCCGGAAACAGACAGCTGGCAATGCCGCCGCCAAAAAGCAGGGCTGCCAGTCTCATAATAAACATATGATCCATATTCATAAATTGATTTAGATTTTTCCAGTTCAGACTGGGAGCCGTCATCATAGAGCAGGTATATCATCCTGGTGTTTATGCCCACAACCACCCAGAGGTATCCCTTGCGGACTCCTTTTCCCTTGCTGTTCTTTTCCGGGACGAGTATTTTGTAATAGGTTTCGTCGGCTGCCTTATAAGGATCACTCAAAGCTGTCTGCCGGATACACTTATAAAGATTTTCAAAGAGGCTTGAGGCTTTTTCCATCAACTTATGAGCCGTAGGTTTCTTCAGCGTAAAGCCATGACTTTCGAAGTAGTTGATGATTCTTTCAACCGGTAGCGATTGTATATAACGCAATTCCATCAGCCCGGCAATGAATGAGCCGTCATAGCTGGAATTCAAGAAAGCCGAGACCGGTGTCTTTCCCTCAAAGAAACGACCGTCTTGCGCATAGGTGTGTATCTTGTAGACGTGCTTGATGAAGCGTATGGGTACACATTCATAGCGGACACATATTCTGGGAGCGGTGGTAACCAGCCGGGCTTTATTGATGTCAAAATCAGGATCGTCGGGATAAACGTCATGTTCCTCCTGCTCCATCTCATAATGCATGTCACGTTTGGCCCCATTGTTCTTTCTGGCTTTACGCTTATCTGCTTTTTCCGCTTCTCTCTTCTGCCGCTCTTCCTCGGACATGGCAGGTTGGGGAGCTTGTTGCTGTTCGGATGTGTTGGATACAAGTTTGGCGAGCCCCTTAGCAAGGCGCTGTTGTTTGCTAAGAGATTCGCCTTTTTGAAGGAGTGCCTCTTTAAGGGAAGAGACCTCCTTTATCAAATCATCTATCTGGCCCAGGAGTCTGTTGTTGTCATCCCGTAATTCCTTGATTTGCTCCTTCAATAACTCTATGATCTCATCCTTTTTCATGGCATAAAGATACGAAAAATCAATGAACTGACCAAAATATTCGGGTGGTAATTTAAAATCAAATAGCTAATATACAGTACATTACATTAAATCCTAAAACGTTTTCGCAACCGTACAGACTTCAATGACACTCCATTTAAGATAAAAGACAAAACCTGATAAGAGATCTCATAATTGCCTGTATGGGGGTTAAATGTCGGCAACTCAAAACTTCCACCTTCCAGACGCTTGTAGTACAGGAGAAAGCCATCACCATCCCGATGCAGCATGTGTACATCGTTGATTATCAATAGCATAGCGCTCTAAAAGGTACAACCAGCAGGTTGGCAAGTATCTGAGAATGTGTAAGTTAGTGATTTTTAGCACCATTCTCGGCTTGTACCTCCATTTTGGAAAGTAAAAGTAAGTGTAATTTCTTGAATATCAAAATGCGCGGTACAAAAACTTGTGAAAAATGCCGTTTTTTGATGAGAAAAGGTACAAAAATGGCTCTGAAACCGGGGGGACATTATGATTATTTTGCGAAGTATTCAGTCTTCAACCAATAGGCATAAATCGGGTCTTGGAACGAGATTTCACCGGCTTTATTATCCAATAATCATTCTTGATAAGGACTGCCTTTGAACGGAATATTGAGGTTGTTGAAGAGATTTGATAGCGATGCATCACTTCGGTCGAACTGATGGCCTTTTCGCCGGCAATAAGAGCTTTGAAATAGTTCAATTGCTGTGTGTGGTCAGTGTTTCGGTGATTGTTACAAACAACAGACCTATGTGACAGCGGTCGCTATTTTTCAAGATTACCTAAGTAGTAATATTCTGTACAGAAAAGGAAGTATTATTTCTTTTTCTGTTCAAATTATTGCTTTCTTTCTATAAATAATATATTGTTTGTTATCTGTAAAATATCAGCCTTATGAATAATATAATAGCATTTAATATCTCCAACGCCCAATAATATGACCAAAGCAGATTTCAACAGGAATAAATTCAAAAATTTATCTCTGTAACACATCATAAAATAAAGTAAAACTGCTATATTTGTATATTATATGATATGTTGAGCTATGACAAAAAGTACAATGGGTACCAAGTTGCCAAGAAAATTAGAGCAGAAGATGTTGATAGTAGGTGAGCAGATCAGGCTGGCCAGACTACGCAGGAATCTTAGTATTGCCCAAGTCGCCGAACGTGCCACCTGTTCACCTCTGACGGTTTCACGCATAGAGAAAGGTGTACCAACGGTGGCAATAGGCATTTATCTTAGGGTGCTTTATGCACTTCAGCTGGATGATGATATTCTTCTGCTTGCAAAAGAAGATGCAATGGGAAAGGCCTTGCAGGATTTGAGCCTTAAGAAACGAGAAAGAGCATCCAAAAAGGAATAAGAAAAGACTCTATATATTTGTTGATTTTGATTGGCTTAAAGAGCCAAAACTGATTGGAGGGCATATCAATATATATAAGTGAAGTATTGTAGATACAAAAAAAATATAGACACATAAATGAGTAAGATTTATTTCCTTCCTGTAAAACATGGCGATGCGTTCATTATAGAATGCGTTCGTGGAGATACTCAGGGGGTAGTCGTTGTTGATGGTGGGCCAAGGAGTTGTGGGTTTGAGCTTAAGCGCAAGTTGAATGAGTTGGGCACTCCTGACCTTATGGTACTGACCCATTATGATGAAGATCATATTGGTGGAATTCTGCAGTTGGTAGACACATGCTTGGACGATAACATGATACCAGCTAAAGAGGTATGGGCAAACTGCGCAGGTTACGTAGAGGTGGCAGCGAGTAAGTATACAACTGCCGCACACGGTATGCTGCTATCCGTAAGGTTGAATGAATTGGCAAAGCAACATGGAATGGTCTGGCGTAATGATTTGCATGAGGGGATGGAGTTTGATAGGCCTTTTGCCAGCATAGAGGTGGTATCACCTACAGAGGATGTCACGAAGATGGTCATAGAGAAACAGAAAGATGAAGCGAGGCAGCTATTGAATGCGACTCAGAAGGATACGATAGACCTAGAGAAACCTCTCGATAAATTAGCAAAAGAAATACCCCCAGAGCCTAATCTGAAGAAGGATAATGAATTGGCAAATGCAGCGAGTATAGCCTTTATCCTAAGGTGTGATAATCTGAGCATATTGATGTTGGGCGACAGCTATCCCCAGAATGTGGAGAGATACCTGAGAGAGGAAAAAGGCTACTCTGAAGAAAACCCATTAGTCGTTGATTTCGTAAAGGTATCGCATCATGGAAGTAGAAACAATACGAGCAATAGCTTATTGGACATTATCCAATGTGATAAGTTTATTATATCGACCAACGGAGGCAACGGAAGTTCCAATCACCCCGATAGAACTACAATCGCTCATATTTTATGCCACACGAAAAGGAACATGGACACAAAAGTACATTTGTATTTTAATTATAAATTAGAACTGATTGAAACAAATGGTATTCCTTTTTTAAATGAAGGCGAATGTGAAAAATGGAATTTTGAAGTACATGATAATATCAAAGAACTATGAATCTGACAAAAGCAAACATAAAAGCCCTAAGAAAGGTAACAGTTAAGATTGAGTGTTCCAACAACAATAAAGGATCGGGCATCATCGTTTCTGTCGGAGAGAACCTCTATGTCCTTACTGCTGCACATATAATACAAAAAGATACCAAGGATGGCCCTCTAGACAAAGAGCAGATAGGTATTTTGCTCAAGAGGAACAGCCGGACATTCCACTTAACTGTGGAAGAAGTGGTTTACTACAACAAGCCAGAAGAGGATGATGCTACTGTGTTGCGTGTGATAAAACCCAACGGTATGCCCACATCGGGACTTGACCAAGTGCGACTATTGACAACGGATATATCTGGCCAAGCAATCCTCTGTGGTTTTCATAAAGACGACACTTCTCTGAAAATCTACGATGTTGTAAAACGAGGGGAAAAAAGTTGGGCAAGTACAGATATTCAACTTCAGTTTCAAAATTTAAGTCCTAAAATAAACTTTGAAGGAACATCTGGAGGAGGTATCTTCTATCAAGGTACGGACGACGTACTGTATATGGTTGCCTATATGTCGGAAGTAGGTAGATTTGATGGGAACAACAACGAGTTTATTTGTATGCCTTCATCCAATTATATTCCAAGCGGATTGTTGGATTCCATTGTCGACAGTCGTGAATATACGTTTATTGCCGACACCGGTGTGGCTCGAGAGGTTGATAGCCGTCAACTGTTAAATCTATTAGACAAATCCGATTATAATCTGAATCAGACTGGTTACTTTATAGAAAACGATAAGACGAAAGAGATTATCGACCAACTGAGGGACGATGATACTTCAACGCTGCTGCTGACAGCATTATCGGGAATGGGTAAGTCAAAACTGATTTATGAGGCTTTCAAGGAGACAGAACGCGAACCAAACCGATATTATACGAAATTTAATGGTAATCGAGATAAACTGATGGGCGAGTTGAAGCAAATACTGAAAGATAATCCCGAAAGTGATGGAATTATCATCGTGGATGACTGCCCAATGGAACTTGTTACGGAAATTATCAGTATCAGAGATAAATACAACAACTTATTTCGATTGATTTTTGCTCATCATGACTATTTTAATGAAGAGCTTGAACGTATCACTTTCCCCGTTATTAAGTTAAGACCTCAAGACATGGAGGAGAGCATAGGACACTATATTAGTGAGGCACTGCACGAAGATGAACAGAATAAGAATGACATTTTGGTTATCAAACAGTTAGCAGGTGGATACCCTCAAATGGCGATAGAACTTGTTAAGGCATACAAGAATAACAAAATTGCTGGTCCCGAGGATGTAACGCATCTAATGCCGAAGTTACTAAACCTTACCCCCAATAAAGAAGAAGAGGAAAAAAAGATTTGGCAAACATTATCACTTTGCTTACCCCTCCCTTATGAAGATGCTACACATGAGGGTTTTGCATACCTGTTAGGTAACAATCACGTAACGCCACTTAACGGAATGGAATATGAAGAGCGGAGGAGTATCGCGGTAAGAATCGTGACGAAATACCATCCAACACTGATTGATATACAAGGCAAATGGCTTTATGTAAGGCCATTTCCACTAGCTGTCTGGCTGACTGCCGAGTGGTTTAAATATGTGTGTAATTCACGGATACATTTCAACGAACTTATTGAGGACATCAAAAAACAGCCACCAAGCATACAAACAGCCATTAGCGAAGGCTTCTGTAAGCACATACAGCAGATGTCCGGTAACAAGGAAGCATTTAAAATGGTAGGGCAACTGGTCAATGCAAACATCGACCACCCTTTTTTCGACGAGGAGAACTTATGTTCTGGTTTGGGTTCTGAACTTTTCCTCGCCATGAGTACCGTGAACCCTGCCGCTATAGCTACACATTTACGGAGAGTGCTTGGATACAAGGATATCGATTGGCTGAGAGAACAGGTTTATGGTGATGTAAGGCGGAATATAATCTGGGCTCTAGAACGTCTTTGCTTTGCCCGCGAGAGTTATCATGATGGCGTGTTCATGATGGCACGATTGGCCGTGGCCGAGAATGAAGAGATTGGTAATAATGCTACGGCACAATTAGTTCAACTGTTCCATATTTATTTAGCAGGAACAGAAGTAAATCTGAAGGATCGCTTGGCGACCCTGCAAGGACTCATCGATGAGAGAGAGACTTATATACCGTTAACCATACGTTGCTTTGAAGCTGCATTACAAAACGGAGGATTTGTCCGGATAGGTGGAGCCGAGAAGTTCGGATTTGAGAACAGGAAGGACTATACACCGAATACTTGGGATGAAATCTTCGAATACTGGTACGGATGCCGGGACTTGTTGTTGGAATGGATAAACAAGAATCCTGAGATTGTCAATCTCTTGGCCGAAATGGCAGAAAGAAAAGTCTACAATTGGGCACGTACAGTACGAAAGGAAGTCTTTGTTCCGCTCTTGGAGAAAATAGCAGAACTAAAAAACTATGCCTGGGACACTGGTTATGAGGCCTTATTCCAGATGGTACATACCTTTGGCATCGACGCGAAATCCTTAGGAATTGCGGGACTGATGGAGAAAATGAGGAACCAATCTTTTAAAATGCAACTGAACGAAGCCAGGTATATACAGCATGGACAATACCGACTGAAGGACAAAGAACAAATCGAGTTATCCGAGAAACTGTATGCTCCGCTGGCGGCTGAGTTCATAGACAAGGAGATATATGCTAATACTGAAGAAGTGAAAGCGTTACTTGAGGATAACAAGTATATTCCTATCGAGTTTGTAAAACGATTAGTAACAACAGCCACAGACGAACAATTAGGAATACTTTTTGATACCATCTTTAATGTATTAGCAACAATGCCCCAAGACTTCTATAGCCCGTTTTTTGGTAACCTATCTTCATGCGCCAAGGAAAAGAAACCACTGTTGTCGTTTCTGAAGAGATTAAGAGATGACGGACATGAATACCTATATGTATCATTAATGGCCAGCACCGAAGACGATAAGATAAGTCATTTTTATCAGCTTTTTTCAGAACAAGAGAGCGGAGTTCTGACGATAGACTATCTAGCTACTTATCTCCAGTATTTCAGGTCGAATAGTTCCGAACATTACTTGTTAATACTAAAGGCTCTGAGAGATTGTTTTCCTGATCGTCCAAATGATTTGATTGCATACGTAATATCAGAACGATTCATGATGCGAAAAGACGACCTAGACGAAACTGTTAACATTGTAAAAGAAGCGATGTTAAAGTTTCAAATAAATAGCAATATGGGACATTTACTATATGACTATAGCCGTCTTCTTGTAGAGACCTTACAATTATGGCATGATGCTGAATTTGCAAAGCAAGTAAACAGGAAGTTTATCGACTTGTACAACACTCAGATGGTGCATTTAAATACTGAAGGAGTGTTCACAGAATTGTTAAAGGATTATTTCGATGATGTATGGCCGGAATTTGTTAATGCTTTTTTGGGAACAGATACTTTCTTGTTCTATTTCCAAGTGAAGGATGAGCTGGGGTCTGGGTTTAGCTTTGACAAAGGTCCGCTATTTGATATCAACGAAGAGTTAATCAAACAGCTTTGCATAGAGAATCCAGAGTCTGCACCTGCAAGGATTGCCTTAATGGTACCTTGCTTTGAAAAAGAAGACGATGGAAATGAAAAAGAGTATTTCAATAAATGGATTATCTGGCTTCTGGATAATTTCGGGGAACGAAAAGATGTAAGGGATAATATTTCATCTAATTTAGGCTCTTTCTCATGGAGTGGTGATATATCCCCATATTACGAGAGGAATATCAAATGTTTTGAACAGTTGTTGGATCATCAAAAACAAGAGGTACGGGAATGGGCACAAAAATGTATTAATAACGAAAAGAAGTTGCTTGACATGGAGAAAGATGAAGAGGATTTTAGGAAGATAAGACACGGAATGTGAAAATAATTAACGCTGTACACACCCCACCTAAAATTTTATGTACTTGGAAATACGAGACTCTAAATTGAATCCCGTATTTCCATTTACACAATATATTTTTAGTGCCTAACTATCTTTTAATAGTATATATAAGGCGGCTAAAATTATCATAAATGACACTTTCTCCCAAACCTATATTTGTTAGAGTATTACTGATTGAGCAAACTTTATTAAAAGGGGCATCTGTTTCTGTTAGAATAAGATTACGTGGTATGCGCTTAATTATTTCTATTCCACTATTAGTTTTTGTCATTTTTTCGTTGACAGAAAAATAATATCCATGTTCTACTATCTTAGGAATTAGAGAGAGAGGACCTGAATACCAATGGAATATTACATTCTTAATGCCATAGGTAATCAGCATTTCGAACAAGACTTTTTCAGCTCGTCTGGAATGGACACTTACTATTTTATTTTTTTTACTTAATAGCTGCAATACTTTCTCTAAAACGAAAACTTGATCATCTTTTGTTTTTAGTCCTTCGTTACTAAAATCTAGACCGATTTCACCAATATAGCTAGTTTTATCTAAACACTGGCTAAATAGTCGTAATTCATTTTTATTTTCGCTTGCATATAATGGATGAAATCCTAAAGCCAAACGTGAGAACTTATATTGTCTTACATGCTCATAGCCCAATAAAAAATGACTTGGCAGATTTGTCATTCCTATCGAGATATTCTTTTTTACCTCTTGTTGTTTGAGATACTGTTCAGGATTTGGCATCATGTCAAAATGACAATGGGTGTCTATAATCATATTCCTGCTCTTATTTGTATTTCATTTGTAGCTTTTTTCTTAAGCCAATTGATAACTTGTCTGTATGAGTGTAAGGCTAATGATGTATATTCATCTAACTCCTGCTTTTCTATAATTCCATTAAAGAATAGTTCTTGGCGAATTGTACGTTCATTCATTCTGTTTTTTAGGAAATACAGAAGAGCGTTAAAATCCCTATTCCTTTTTTGATGTTTATTGTCAAGATTAAATTTAATGCCATGAAGTACATCAGTGCCAAGCAATGCCTCATTATCTAGACCTATTGTATCTAGTGCGACTCTTCTATATAAGCATGGCAAACACATACCACAATGTTTGATTTTGGCATTGCGTATTTCTATTCCGCTTTTGTCCCAAAAAACATTGTGACCACGTTTTGCACAAGAGCATGATAAGTCAACTAATGATTCTAAAATTGCCTTTTTCGAAGTATCTTGACAGCACTCAAGAACCATGTCTGCTTTTGATTTTAATCGATATGGGTTGTATATTGAGTTTGATATACCTATAGCATATAAAGCCTCCTGTATGCGTTTGATAAAAGTAGGATGCGTAGTTCGAGTACTGCATGAACTCCTTCTTCCACTATCAAGAGGTATATTTATTGATATAGTTCCATTCTCTGGAACTATCAATTGACATTGTGGGGATATTTTGTTTGCAATATATATTCCTGCTGCAAAAAATAATAAGGAACGTGAGCGGAATGTACTCTCTGTTGGAGTTTTAATATTCCAAGAATGAGGTTTAAGCCCTGCGTTCAGCAACACTTGTTCGTATTTATTCGAAAAGATATTGTTTTCCCTGCAATATTCTAAAATGCTTTTTTGATCACTATGCTCTTTGCCCAGTTCCATATGTGAAACAAGTAGTATCTTTTTATCAACAGAGAGAGTGCTGGCCTCATCTATAAATCCAATCAATGAGTCTAAACCTCCTGAAAACAATGCAACCTTTTCAAAAAACTGAGGATCATATTCCTTTACTTTTTTAGTTGGATTATACGAGTATGAATCTGCCTGTATAAAGTGAATATCCCAATTGTCGCCCGTAAGAAAATTGATTGCTTTATTAAAAGCTTCACGACCTTTATTCATATCCTCAAGATTTATTACAGGAACATTCAATAATATCAAGTTTCGTTTCCATCCATCATCTGAATTAGACAAACGAAGTACAGCTCTGTCCACATTATATACAATCATGGATAAAACTAATAAATCAAAAGCAACAGATGATGTATCTCGTGAAAACTCCCATAACTGTTTGGGATTAAACTTTGTGTTGACAGAATGAATTTTTCCGTCACTTCCTTGAAATGAAAGAGTAAAAAGGCCAAAAACTTCGCTTGTTTTTGACGGAGTATAATTAATGTTTATTCTTGTTTCCATATATCCAATATTTCTGATGTTAAAGAATCCAGGTATTCTTTTCCTTCTCGGCTATTGAAGTCGATTTGAGTTAGTTCTTTGCTTAACTTCTCATCTAGTTCGTTATGAAGCCAACCTCTCATGTCCTTCTTTATTTCTTCGGGATTACTCCCTTTGTCAAATATGTGGCTTTGAAATAATTCTGCAGAATATTCCAGTATGTATTCAATTTCAAATGTTATAATCCATTCATGAAGATCGTCATCTGTTGCATTCTGAAGTTTATCTTCAATTTCTTGTCCGTCTTTACAATCTGACAAAATATCATTCAGCACTTTATCCATTGCATAAGTTGCTGCTGCATCATCCATTGTAGAATCATTGTCTCCAATGATCTCGTGCAAAAGCAATTCCTTGAAATCATGTGGCGTTTTCGGCTTTTGTGTATCAGGCAGTCTATCAATGCCTAAACTTGATACAAGTCCATATTGTTTAATATTGTTTAAAACAGTAGCCAACCCTCTGACTGCATGTCCACCAGCACGTCCAAACGAACTGCCGCCTCTCTTACCTCCATGCCCTCCAATTCTGCCACCCCTATACAAACCATTGCCGAGCGCTATTCCTAAATTACCAAAAAACTTTGCATTTGAGGCAGGCTTATTGTCTGTTCCATTTGCTAGACTCGTCATGGCTCGTTTTGCTGCAGACCAATTAGGCGAAGATTTCAAATTATGTGATTGTGATGTACCCATATTTATTATTTTTGAATTTTTCGTTCGATAGCTTTTGTTAAAGGGTTCGCTTTTGGCAAACTATTTATATAGTTATGTATCTCATTGCTTAATGAAAGCATTCTAACAAAAAATATATCCGCTTTTGTATCTATATCTTCGGTCTTTATATTACTGAATAATAATTTTAATCTGTCTATTTTGTCACCAAATAATAAATTATTCTCATCGCAATTAAGTATTCTCCAACAATTTTCTGACTTTGGATCTTTTCTTAGGTTATCATTAATCAAGTGAATAATCATGTCTTTTTCTGAATCATCGCAAGCATTAATAATTCCAGGCAAATCTCGCTTCATCATACTGTTTGTTTGCAAGGTACATAATCTTCGGAATAACAGCATGACTTTGTTTGTAACCAACGAAGCTATTGGTTTTTCATTTTTCAAAGCATCTCGTGCTATCCAGAAGTAGTTTTGTAAATTTATATCTTTTAATGACGGATCTGAGCTTAACCATTGCCTCAAATAATCTGACGACCAGTTGTCTTTCCATTGTGGATTTTGAATACCATTTTCAGTTTTTGCTTCTTGCTCAACATCATCCAATGGCAAAACACCTCCATTTGCATTTTGAAGTTTATAAAGTTCTTCAAAACGAGAATTGTACAGTGTGTTGTACTCCAATACCATTAGTTTGGTTAATACTTCAGGGCGTATATCTGTAAAACCTGCTACCTCAGCTAACTCTTGACGTACATATAAGGTATTTAGAAAACGTTTTAGTTGTCGTGGATTACCATTTAAAAAACGCTTAATAAGAGGTACAGTTGGTAAACGATATTCTACTGCATGAAAATCAATTTTTTTATCTTTGGAAATATTTGCTTTGATGTCATCTATATTATATTTGGAATGCTTGTCTGTTTTTCTGAACTCCAAATATTTCTGATGTATTTCATTAAAGTAGATATCATTTAAATGATTTTTGCATAGAAGAAGTGTGATATAAGTCTCTTGCTCGTTGTCAGACAAACGTGGCAGTTTGTATGGTAGCTGAATGAGTTTTTCCAAATAGTCTGAAAATGGACTGGATATATCTTCTTTCTTCATTTGAATAGGATAATGCTGACTAATAGCATATTCAATAATACGTTCATCTGCACCAATGATAAATGCGGTTTTCCTTACATTTACAAACAACTTGACGGCCTCCAGGCAACCAATAATTCTTTTGGGTTCACATCTATCCAAATCATCAATATAGACAACAACAGCCTTATATCCCATATCGTCAACCAATTCATCAAAGAGTTCTCTGAATGTTGCGATAAATTTTGATGTATTACCTTTTGCTACATCTTTAAGTAGATTGTTGTATTTATCCTTGTTTGTTATCTTATCAAGGTCTTCCTTTGTTGGCAACCATTTCTTCAGCCAATCAGGAGTGAGATTTTCATAGGCTTTCTTCAAGATAAATACGCCTGCTTTCAAAAAGTTGATTCGCTCGAGCAAATCATCTACCCGTTCAAATACATTTTTTCGCTTATTAATATCTTTGTCAAGTGCTTCTAATATACTTTCTATCATTGTCAGTTTTGTTGAGTCATAGCTTTCAAACTGCCAACTATTAAAATACACTTGAAGTATAATCTTACAACCCTTTTCATGTTGAGATTTTTCCCATTCATGCAAGGACTTTTGAAGCAATAGCATCAAACTACTTTTTCCAGATCCCCAATTTCCAAATACCCCTATGGAAATGGGTAACATATCATCATTCAAAATTATTTTTTTGAGTAAATCTGCATGGACCTGATAGCCAAGCAAATCTTGCGTTGTTTCATTATCTGACCACATTTTATACTCTTAAATTAAATTGTTTATATCAAGTGTGTCACATTAATTTTCTTATACTTATTCCCCATGCCAAGGGCAAAAGCCATCTGGTCTTTTATAATCAGCTCACCCTTTTGAAGTCCGGCTATAGCAGTTCTGATTTCTTGAAGTTCTTGACCACTCACGCCAAACAAGTCTTTGATGACCTTATCATCAATAGTCTGCTGCTTCATAATAAGTGGGTATTGTGCATTGGCATAAAAATCAAAACCTTTTGATTTGAAGCTACTCATGTTCTGAGTGGCAAGGATAATACTCAGACCTTTATTTCGGCCTACAGCAATTAGATTACGCAGAGGGCGATTGTCAAAGTCAAGCATATAGTGAGCTTCATCAATAATAGAGAAATGACGTATTTGTACTACTTCATCATTCACTGCTTGTTTATCCAATAACTCATAAATGTTATTAAGTTTAGACATCAGGAAATACACAATAGCTTTGGCTATAGGGCCATCTTTTGGATATCCATCCATCTTGATGATGTAGCTGTCATCAATCAAAGAAACTTTATCTTCTGATTCAAAGATATGCGCATTAACCAATTGCTTCAGAACAGAAGAAATACTATCATCATTATTTGCATCTTTCATTCGTGATTGATAGCATTTCAGCATTAATTCAAATGAAATAGGGGCGCCATTTGTCGATTTATAGGCTTCTACAATAGCTTCACTAAGACGATTGTTCATGTTGGCACTCGCACTTACTCGGTCTATGGAACATAAAGCAGAAGACATTTCTGTAGAGTACAGATTGATTTCATTGATAGAACGCCCAGTGAAATCCTTAAATGGAGTAAAAGGCAATGGCTGTGTCAATGGATCCAGAATACAAGAACGGTCCACATCGAAAAGTGATAACCAATGGTTATTCTGTATATCGCTGAACTCTCCTTTGTAATCAAACAAAAGGAAGTTCACGGGATATTGTGATTCTGTGGATAACATTCTGAATTGCTGAATCAAAACAGCCAGCAAATTAGTCTTTCCAGATCCTGTAGCTCCCGCAATGATAATCTGTGAGTTGGTAATGGAACGACTGTTTATGTCCAAAGTCGCTTCCATTTCTTCATCACCATAGTTGCCAATCAGAAGATTCAGCACTGGAATATCTTTTGTCATGGCTACTTTGTTGTTCATAGCGTATAAGAAGGAATCCAGATTGTTGTCAGACATCAGATAGTCACGTCCACGAAGCATTTCTGCTGCGATAATTCGAGAAAGAGTAGCGTTTTGAGTCCAATCAATATTCAAGTCTGCATATCTTAGCTTTAACAATGCTGAATATAAGGTACTTAAATCATGCATCGTGAAAAAACTTGGTATGATTCTGGCTGATGACACTGATAGCTGTATATCCTTATAATCATCTATGGAACGTTTTGTAGGCAAACTTAGTCCCACGATGAAGCAGATACGCATTACCTTATTCTGATTCAAGTTTATACGTTTCTCCCGATCAGCTGTTCTGGAAAGATTGATTTTTGATTCAATCAGTTCCTTGATTGGATTGATTGCGTCAAACAATCCTTCCATCTGGCGCGTATTTGAAAAATTTATGATGCTCATTTCTTTTACTGATTAAGAGTTAAACCAAAATAACCGTCTTCAACCGTAGTATTCTGTGCTTCTACATTGCGATGAAGTGTATAGGTTTTGGAAATAAACGGTTCCAGTTTGATGTAGTCGCTGTCTGTTCTGATTTCAGAGGTCGTACAAAGCAAAATCGTTTGTTCTGCCAATTGTGGAAAATATTCTTCCATCAAGGCATCACGACTTTCATTATCAAGAACACCCATTACTGTATCAATCATTACAGGTGGATTATAATCTCCCAGGTTTCGCAATACTTTCAATAAAACCTGGATGAAGATTTGTTTGGATGCAGCATTAAGCTGATTCAATGAAATCTCATTTCCGGCAGTATGATAGAGTTTTATATTGAATTGTTCAATGCTGTCGGACAACTCAACTTTGGCTACATGACCTTTATATGAAACCAGTAACTTGTTGAGTTGCTGTTGCATTTCACTTTCAATCTGGGCTTTTTTCTTCTTCAGCAAACTGTCTGCAATCTTTTCAAACAGAGGTTTAAGCTTGACCAAAGTGTCGAATTTAATATCAGGTTCTTGCTGGATTTGTACATCAAACTGATGAATCCGTTTCTCAAGACGTTGAATGTCTGCTTTCAGAGTCGCTTCCTGACCTTTCAGTTTCTCTATCTGTTTTTGAGCGGCTTCATAATTTTGAATTAGATATTCATTACCACCGGCCTGTGTTTGTTCCAAGGTCTGTTTTTGCGAACGTAAGTTATCCAACGTGGAAAGTTGAATTTCCAGTTCCTGGCGTTGGCGGTCAAGTGCAATGAACTGATTGGAGCCAGTTCTTTTTACCAAGTTGGATAAAGCGGTTACTTCCGCTTCGTCAAGATAACCAAAAGGATCTTCTTTATTAGTACTATTTTGGATAGCTACAATATGAGATACAACCTGTTCTTCATCCACAGATTCACTGCATAGTGACAAATCTTTTAAGTAAGTTATAATTTTATTTGTCACGTCTTTCAATGTCTCCAACGGATAAGCACCAGTATTCTCTTTCTGAAGTTGTTCCTTTATGTGGAGGATATTATTGATTTCTTGTGCCAGGTTCGAAGCTAATTTAGGTAAGAATAAATCAATTTCTATGTTATCAACAAATGCTTTCAAGTCCTCAGCATACGTTGCTGCACGTTTTACAATATCGTCAATTTTACTGGCAAGTTCCTGTATCTTCTTATTAAGGGCAGATGCTTCTTGGGCACCGTCTTTTGCCCGTTTATATTCCACTTCTACCGACGCAAGATACTTATATTTTGTATCTTGTTCCGCTATACACGTATTTAAGTCTGCGGTCAGTTTGTCTTTTTGTGCGCATAATTCATTATATTCCTGTGCTTCTTTTTCTGCTTCAAGACGTTGCTGTGCCCATTCTTGCTGTAGTTTTTCAGCAGCACGCTTTAACTGAAGGTATTTTTTGAAGCCCAACACATTCTCAAAATTATCACGAATGGTTTGGGCAAATACATTTTTCTTCAGCAATTCACTCGATTGCATTGCATCAAACAGGAAATACTGGCTCAGTTCCTGAGGCAGATTAGCTTTGATGATTTTATTGATTTCCTGTTCTGCTTTTACCCGGTCTTTGGGAGCAGTCATTGTACCGTAAACATACATGTTCCCGTTCATGTTCAGCGATACGCTTTCCAATGGCTTGCCTTGCGGATTTAACTGATAAACACGCTTTAATATGTACTTCTGTTGCTGGCCGAGTACTTTCCCTACAAATGTTATTTGTAAGGAAATCTCAGGTTTGGCTGTATTTAAGGCTCCCTGATTGAGCAATTCCATGAAATGCTCTTTGTTTTCAATTTTCAAACCATAAAGAGCTCCGCTTATGGCCTCGAATAAAGTAGTCTTACCGCCACCATTTGCACCGCCAATCAGAATAATAGGGCGATCGTCATCGACTGTCAAATCCAGATCAAGTGACAAGTAAGTCTTATAATTGCTTATTTTAATTCTCTGTATCAGCATAATCGTATTTATTGACGTATTTTTTGGATTGCATTACGGATGATGTCTTCCGTTTCATTATCACTCATTTCTATCACGTCAACCTTCTTGGCATGATAGGCCTTCAGAATATCTTCACTTAACCAGTCAAAATCTACACCTTCCGCTTCACAGATTGCTTCTATCATAGCTAAATCATCTTTGCGGATGCCGTAGTGAACAAATTTCGGATCTATACCTTTAGCCATAATCTTTATGCGTTTTCAGGATAAAAAGCATCCCAGTTTAACAAATCAGTAGTATTCTCAATAGGTAGTTTGGAATATAGCCAGTTACTTCCATCTTGAATGATAACTCCTCCATAAAGAGGTGTATCTTTAGTTGAATATTCCTGGATATATTGCAACAAGGCATTATGTTTCTCCGGAGCAGTTACATCACTTCCGGCACTTTTCGTATCGAAAAGATATACATGTCCATTCTTCATACGGATAACAAAATCAACGTAAAATAAAGATTTTCCGTATGCAATGGCATAATGTTGTTTTCCTTTGTCCCCATTCTTATACCACCAGTCAATCCATTGTGAATGTTCTTCCAAATATTTCACAAATTCCTTCTCTGGATTAGAAGCTTCGTTAAGTTGTACGAATGGCAACAAAGCATGATTTTTTGCAGTCTCAATATGGTTGGTTTCACTGTCATAGACTCTTTCTTCCGGAACTTCCCAGTTGTATTGTTTTAATTCTCTGGCAGCGGCAGATCTTCTTTTCGCATGTTCTCTTTTACGGGCGTATGTTTCTAAGGCCATGTCCAGCAAACGGTCAAACTTTGGTTTGTTATCATAATAAAGGACTACCTTTTTTGCATCAGTATCGAAGACTCCAAAATAGTCAGCAAGCATTTCAAGCAGGTAGTTGGCTATTTTATCAGCTCTACCTTTACTCTCAAATTGATGTCCTTTACCGCTTATATATGCCATAAATACGCGGTCTATTTCAGATGCTTTACGGGCAAAGCGCACTTGATCTACTTTCAATATCTGTTCTTCATTCTGGAAGTGTACATCTTTCGGAATCTCCACATTGATTGTCTTGACATCCAAACGAATTGAATTCTTTACCCGTCTTCTGTTTTCATTTACTAAATCGTCATCACTTTCCGGCAACGGAGTAAATTCAGCATTATCATTTCTTAAGGTGGCCAATTCTGCGATAGAAAACAAGCCGGCACCTCTTTCCAGTTTCCAGAATTCATCTGCTACTTCATACAATGTTTTCTTGAAGTCTGGCCCCAAATAATTTCGTTCCACATTAGGACGTTCTGAATAGTAAGCCGGTAGAGACACATTCTCAAGATTTTCACGTCTGCATGCCGTAATTGTATTTTTCAGGATATAGTCAGAGTCGGCTGTGACAATCTGAATTTTATCTTTTGCAATATCGGTATAAACATAACCGATATTAAGCTGTTCTTTCGGATAATGTTTCTGTTCCGGCATTCTCAGAATACGTCCTACGGTTTGTATTGTAAACTGGTCGCTTTGCAATTTTCTGAAGATCAAAAGAACAGCTGCACGAGGGCAGTCCCAACCCAAAGCAATTGCTTCTTTGAATAGCAATACTTGCGTCATATTATCGGGACGTTCCAGTCCGGCGAGATTCTCTTTTTCGTTGGCGAGCCATACGGCCAATAATCCATTTTCGGCGGTTATCCCGCATATAGCTTCCAAATAGGTTTTCACCTGTTCTGTGATAGCTTGATCTTCCGAAGTCATGGTTTCCTTCACATCGTTGGGCAGCTGGATAAGTAATAGGGGATTGATTTTGACGCCCAATTCCTGATAAAGCTCAGCCAACTGATTACGTTTTGCCAATGCCGCCTTAATCAGATTTTCGTTCAGTGTGCGTTCTTCACTGAAATCCAGTTCTATATCCGGATTCAGCACGACTTCTTTCTTAATCATTTCAGCCGCAATAACATCCTGTCGGTAAACTTTTACTTTTTCATCAGGATGAAGTGTCTTGGGAGTGGCCGAAATACGCAGTTCCACAGCCGGATTGATACGTTCCAGCACTGCTGCCGATTTATCGGCAGTTTTTGACCAAAACATGTGTTCCTCGTCTATGATGGCAACAATGGGCAAATCGTATTCTTCTTGTGTCCGTCGTGCAATTTCATACAAAGAAGCAAAGCTTTCGTTTTCGCGTACCATGACATTACTTTCTTTGTTCACACTTTCCCAGTTGACAAACAATATTTCTCCAGATTGTATGCCTTCACTCTGGTCAATCTCGTCAAACATTACAGGCCGAAGTTTCCGTGTTTCGCCAAAGGCATTCTTTAAGCTGACATAACTTTGCAGGTGAAGTTTACGAGGTGCAAACCAAATATAGGCAACTTCCTGATAACGGCTGTCACCACGTTCTTTCAATTCGTCGGTTATATTTGCCAAAGCCTGACAGGTCATGACCGTTTTTCCCGCACCTGTTGGCGCTTCACACACAATTTTGTGTCGTTTGCCACCGAGGTTTAACAGACGGATTGTTTTATCGGTCAGTTCATTGACAGCGTTCTGTTGGTATGGTATATTTTTCATTGTTTTCTTCCTTTTTTATTCTCTAAGTTTTTCTTTTCTATCTCTTTCATTTCCAGTAGGAAACGGTCATAATCAGATAAAAATAACTGATCTTGTATGATTCTGTACTTTTCAAATTCCGTTTCTGCATGCAAACGTGCAATTTCAGCAGTCACACGTCCGGCATCATTAAGAAGACCGTATTCAAAGAGATTGATAAAACTGTTCAAACGCTGTTCCCAGTCGGCCATAGTCAGAGGAATGTGACGCAAAGTCATTGATTCTGCAAAATCCAGATAGGCAGTAACCATGCGTTGAAGTTGTCCCATTTCTGTATCTGACAAATAATTTTTAGCTATCACTACATCGCTTTTCCGTATTTTCCCATCAGGAGCATCAGCCCATGTAGTCAATCCCATGTGTTCTTTTGTGGCATCTGCACGTTCTACAATGAGTTCCGCTGCAGTATGTCCATGAACAGCATAGTGCATCTTATTCTGTACTGTAGCATAAAAACGTCGAGTAGCCAATGCTGTCTTGTCGTAGTCTACGGCTGTTGCATATAAATCCGTTATTTTTTGATAGAACAAACGTTCACTGGCGCGTATCTCACGGATACGTTCCAGTTGTTCATCAAAATATTTATCAGTAAGAAAAGTTCCGCGCTTCAATCTTTCCGAGTCCATAACCCACCCTTTAATGGTGTACTCTTTGGCTATTCCATTTACCCATTTTCTGAATTGTACGGCCTTTTCTGAATTAACCTTGAAACCAACAGCAATAATCATTTCCAATGAATAATGATTTGTGTTATACTGTTTCCCATCCGGAGCAGTTATTCGAAATTTTCGAATAACTGAATCTGCTTGCAATTCACTATCTGCGAATATCTTTTTGATATGATAATTGATGGTATGTACTTCTACACCATATAGTGCTGCCATCAGTTTCTGGGTGAGCCAAATGTTTTCATCTTCGTAGCGTATTTCTATTTGCTGTTCATCATTTCCCACGCATGCCACATAGTTCAAGTATTCTGCTGCACTGCTGCGTACAGTTACTTGCTCTTTTTTCTTTTTATTCTTATCTGACTGCTCTTTCATGCTTCCTCCTCATCTGTAAAGTTCAACATTCCATCAAACAGGTCTTTATCTTTTTGAGTGGTTGCCAGAGCATCATCTTCCGGCGCAATGATGGCATCCTTTTTCTTGGGAAGAATTCTGCGGTAAGTATTGTATATGGCTTGTGGCAGAGCGCATAGCTCCACCTTGTCGCTGACATCATCAAACGAACCTTCCCAAGGGTCTTCACTGGGTGAGAACACATAAACTTTTATTGGTTGAGGTATGTCCATATCATAGATTATATCAACCAATTCATCGATGGCTTCTTCACGATAAATTACAAGCATCTGTTTTTTACCATCATCGAAATAGCGGAAGATACCTTTATAGGTTTTCTGACCTCCAAAGGTGTTTTGTTCCGTATAAAGGTCTTCTTTGATACAAAGCATATCTGTAGCAAGATTAACCAGTTTTCGCATATTCTGCATCGAGCGGTTGCGACCAACAAATCCGGTACGGTAATAGCGGAGATTGTTCTTTGTTAAACCTGCTACCTCTTCGCCTTTTGCGTTTGTATAACCTTGAATTACTCGCCTGTTTCGTTCGTAAGTAACTTCTTCACAAATGTTGTTTTCATTATTTGTAACAAGAATACATTGGCGGTGACCTCCATCTTCTGCATTAAGTTGCATAGTGGCATGGAGGGTAGTACCACTTCCCGCGAAAAAGTCGAGAATAATTCCTTTTTTATTGGCTATTAAATTAATAAATAATTTGATTAATTCTATAGGCTTCGCATAGCTGAAAGCCTTAGAATTAAAAATAGTTTTGATATCATTTGCTGCATCTGCATTTAAAATACCACTTATAAGATTTTTATAAGGTACAGATTTTTCTATTGCATTACCTTCATTATCAACATTTAAATATATCTTATATTTAACAGCCCAACCATTTTTCTTTTTGTTTGTTGGTACAATCTCAATAAATTTGTTTTTGATTCCCCATTCAACTTTTTCTTTACTCCATTTCCAAGTCCATCCATCATTAACAAAAGAAAGTCTTCCATTTGGGAAAATCATAGAGCCATCAGGTGCTTCAATTCCGTAATTAAGTCCATCACTATATTGAATACTACCTCTATCTAAAGAGTCGTAATAAAATGGTCCTCGTATTTTCTCAAATTCATCAGTGTATCTATATCTTTTTATATCAAAAGCATTTTTGTTATAAGAAAAAATATTTTTAGCATTTTGAGGATCGAGACAATATACAAGGATATATTCGGTAATTATTGCTATTCCATTGGCATCTGCTGCACCTGTTTTTTTTTGCCAAATTAAATTAGTAATAAATCTATCTGCTCCAAAAATTTCATCGCAAAGCAACTTTAACTGCGCTTGTTCATTATCATCAATAGAAATAAAAATTACTCCACGGTCAGATAACAACTTCTTGGCAATTTTCAAACGACGACTCATAAATGACAACCATTTAGAATGGCGATAAGAATCTTCCTTATCCACATAACTGTCGTTATATATAAAATCTTTATTTCCTGTATTATATGGAGGATCGATATAGATTACATCTATCTTTCCCTCATGTGTATAAGCCAAAATAGCAAGAGCTTCCAGATTATCTCCTTCAATCAGAATATGGTTTGGTGCATCATTATCTTCACTAATAATGACACGTTCCGGCACCTCTGTCAAGATGGGCAGTTCTTCGCGAAGACGTTCTTCTACGTCCTCCGGCTTATCTTCCCATACCAGACCATAAGTTTTATTTTCTCGTAACAAACCTAACAAGTCACTACGTTCTTTATCGGTCAGTCCTTCTAGAGTATTGATACGTTTTATGAGATTGGCTCTATCATTACTGTTCATAACATTACTTGGCTTTACTGTTTTTGAATTCTAACTAACTGAACATCGTCACGTGTAGAGTTCAGCAGTTCTTTAATATCTACATCCAGAACACGCGCTATCTCCAGCAGCGTTTCCAGTCCGGGTTGTGATGTGTTTGTACACCACTTCGATACCGTGGCAGGGTCCTTTCCTAATTGTTCGGCCAACCATTTGTTGGTCCGCTTCTTCTCCACAAGCACAACCTTGATGCGGTTTATGTCTTTTTCTTTTTCCATAAGGATTTTCTTTCGTTCCATGCAAAGATAAGAAAGCCTATCTATTTTTCATCATTTCAATAGGACTATTTGCAATAAGATTTGCGAATTAATTCAATTATATAGACTAAAAAGATGCAAAGTCGCAAACTATGACTAACTTTGTTTTTAAGTAGGTTGAATAAACATTATAACAATGAAAATACCCGAATTAGAAAGAACAGGAATTACTTGCGAAGAATCGTTTAGAATAATTCTAACCACACTAAAGTATGAAGTGATGTTCTTAAAAGGTAACTATAACTCCAGTGACATAAATTCTGTAAAAGACTATTCTTTAGTGATAGCTGAACGTATTGTAAAAACAGCTGACACTTTACATTCAGTAATAGAAAGAGATAGAGACTATGTGATAGCAAATATGATCATTCGTTCAATGGCAGATAGTATTTCATCCTTTATTCTTATTTACAGAGAGGAAGATATAAATGTAAAATTATTGCGACACTATCTTTATATAATAGATGGACTACAAAATCGTATAAATCAATTATCTAATAATCCTACATATAATGAGAGTATTAGTAAGGAAGATTATGAAAAATTGTGCCTACAGGTTAAAGCAGCCAAACAGAATTATCAAGAGGCTTGTAATTTTTCAGTATGTCAGATAAAATCATTACCTATTTATGCAAATAATAAAATGTTCATCGATAAACTAATAGAAGGTCATAATTGGAGATTTCAGTCGCTTCGTTCTTCTCCCAAAAGCCGCTTTTCATGGGAGAAAATGTATGACTTAATGGGCTTTAAATGTCCTTCATCTTTCTTTTCATCACTCTCTGATTATGTTCATGGATTAAGTACAAGTAACCTAAATCTTGAAATGGAAGATGAACTTTTTGATCCTGTATACAGTTTCGGAATATCATTACTTGGAAAGTTAATGTCTTCATTAAAAGATATTTTCCCTGATGAATTTTCATCGATACTATCAAAAACATTCTCTTCTGTATTATGTGATCAGAATATTCCCAAACACTATATTCAAAAATTTCTTCAAGGACTAAATTTTGAATATAAAATATAAGACAATATGATTACCTGGAATATAAATTTATAAAAATAATGGTGTTTATACATGTAAGAAATGTAATTACCATTACATTATTTTAGGGGTAACGGTAAAAAAGGAGAGGAAAATCCTCTCCTTAATAAAGACATACACATTACACCTCCAACTCCTTCAACGGCATCCATAATTATATTGTCTGAAAAATCCTCTGTGGATAAGTTTCAAACCAAGGGTCTGATAATACTTGTAGTCATCATCTTCGGTGCAGAGGTATTTGTAACCATAGCATGGGGCGTACTCCTTGAAGAAACGGGCAAGGTCTTTCAGATTTTCCTGCTGGTTCAGTTTAAAGTTGCTGCGCACAATGATGGTGCTTCAGTCGGAGATGCTGCCAACACCACAACCGTATTCCCCAAAACGGATGTATAAATTCATTTCGCATACATATTCGTTATCCGTTCTTTGGGCTTATTCTCATTATTGGAAGCAATAATGTAGTCGAACATCTTATCATTATCCGAACGCCGTACAAGCGTTTTTCCATCAAATCTTACCACTTGGATTTTCGGGGTTCTGATATACCAATAAATTGAGGCTCCCTCTGACGTTGAATGCTAGTCTCTTTACCCCGCGGTCTTGTACTTCAATTGTTCAAATCTACAATTTTGCTATTTTATAACTAATAACTTTGGATAGTTTATCTCTGATATTCATTACCTTTGTATTCTGAATTAACATATAAATATATGGAACTGAAAGATTTTATAAGCAATACCATTGAACAAATATCATTAGGTATATTAGAGGCATCTAAGAAATGTAATCAGTATGGCGTTATTGTAAACCCTAATATTACAATTGGGGAACAAGGAGATTTTTGTATTCCCAAACAACCAGAACACGTTAATATCCAAAGACGAGTACAATTGATAGATATGGATATCGCTGTTACTGTTATTGAGTCAGAAGAAGGAAAGATTGAAGGCAAATTAGGAGTATCATTTATAGGAGTTGGTGGAAAATCTCAAGAAGGTAAAAGTACATCAAATGAAAGTAGAGTGAAATTCTCGATCCCAGTCTGTTTACCTGTAACAAATATAATTGGGAAGTAATACATAAGCTTTTTATAGAGTAGGAGGTATTTTAGGGTAATGTCGTAAATAATCACTTTATTTCATTGGCATATCTAAAGGAACATCCAATAGTCAAAAAAGGATTTCGCCAAATGATGTTTAGACTTAAAGGTTGGTTGCCCAAAAGAGTTACAGGAGCAAAAGCTATTTTTCAAGCATGGACAGAGAAATAGACGCCTTTGAAGGTAAAAAAGGCTAAATATAATAATGCAGCAGTTGCTGACTGGAAAGATTAGATTGATTTAAAAACGAGATAGGATAAAATATGATTAGAGCATTAAATCCAAAAATTCTGACTTCTGAAGATTCCTCTTATAAAACGGTTAAGGAATTAAATGAAGTAATTGAAGAAGCCTTGAAAAAAGGAGAAATAAAAAATATAGCTCTTACTGGACCATTTGGCTCCGGTAAGAGTTCAATTCTATTGACTCTCAGGAAGAATTTTGGTAATTATGAATATCTCCCTATTTCATTAGCAACTTTAAAGGCAGATGAGGAAGAAAATCCTCCCCAAAAGACTGATGAAGAAATTGAAAAGCTAAACAGAAGAATTGAATATAGTATATTACAACAACTTATATACCGGGAAAAAACTTCAACAGTCCAGAATTCAAGATTTAAGCGAATTATACACATTGATGAGGGGACATTAAGAAAAATCTCATTAAATGCTATCCTGTTTTTTATATCGTTTTTAATAGCTTTTGAACCAAAATGGTTGAGAGTTGAAAGTATATGTAATGCACTTAATTGGGGTGATTATAATATTATATTTGACAGCATAGCGATATTATATATGCTGACAATCCTTTATTTTGTTGTGGAATATTTTGTACGATCATATGGTAATTCAAAACTCAATAAGTTGAACCTTAAAGATGGAGTTATTGAAATTAAAGAAGAAACTTCAATCTTTAATAATCATTTGGATGAAATTCTATATTTCTTTCAAGTAACTAAATATAATGTTGTTATTATAGAGGATTTGGATAGGTTCGGCAGTCCAGATATATTTCTAAAGCTAAGAGAGTTAAACCAATTACTCAATGAATCTAAAATAGTTAGTAGAAACATAGTCTTCGTATATGCTGTAAAGGATGATATTTTCCTTAACGAAGAACGTACAAAGTTTTTTGACTATATTACGACTGTGATACCTGTTATCAATCCGTCAAATTCTAAGGATATACTAAAAGCCGCATTAAATGAAAGAGGTTTGGAAGATAATGTGATTAAGGATGGTGACTTAAGAGATATGGCCTTCTTTGTTCAGGATATGCGTATCTTAACCAATATTGCCAACGAATTTCAGCAATACAGGGAAAAGCTGTGTACTGGGAATAATCAAAAATTGAATCTGACAAAATTATTGGCTATGATAGTTTATAAAAACTATTATCCTAAAGATTTTGCAATGCTTCATAGACGAGAGGGAAAGGTTTATAACTGTATAAAAGAAAAGCCGAACTTTGCTAAAGGTGCTTTGGATGAAATTGCTAAAAAGGAAGAAACATTGGAAAATGAATATCAAGCATTTCTTAAAACGAAACACTTAAAAGAGTCAGAATTACGCCTTATTTATTTGTATAAAATAAGAGAACGTATAAATAATAAGGTCACAGAATTTATTATTGACGGTCAAAACTACTCTTTAGATCAAATTTCTAAAGACAAAGATCTTTTCAACAAATTGATATCAAAACGTGAAGTTTGTTACTCTTATTGGGGGTATTATGGTGGAAATGAGCATACTTCTTATACTTTTGATTTTAATTCTATAGACAAAGAAATTAATTTTAAGAGACGTATAGCTTTACTTAGAATACCAGAAAGTAAATTTGAGCGAGACAGAGCAATGCTATATAAGCAAAAGCTAAATGTTCATAAGTATCGATTAAAGATACTTATAGGTCATTATAAACAAGGAGAAAGTGACTTATACAAGAGCATTGGACTATCTGAGATGATGGATGTATTTATTCGTCGAGGATTTATTGATGAGGAATATTATGACTATATTTCCTTCTTTTATGAAGGAATGGTCTCTTTAGCAGACAGAGAGTTGTTGTTATCTATCAAGAGAGATATACCAAAGGAATATTCTTACCACATTGATAAGGTAGAAAATTTCGTTAAGGAACTTCTTCCTTATATGTTTGAAACAAAGGCTATTCTAAATAATGATTTGTTGGATTATGTATCATCATCTCATAAAGACTATTTTAATCTAATAATGAACATATTGGAAACAGATCAAGCCCCCTTAGATTTCCTTGCTCAATATTATCTTTATGGTAATGCTCAGAAACAAGTTTATGAACATTACATCGAATGGGATGAGATACAGTCCTGGATAAATATAGAATCATGGAACAATAATGATGAAAAAAATACATTAATAGAAGGTTGGCTTAAATACAGTAAGGAAATTTGTAAAGAAGCCAGGGGATGGCTAAATAATCATTATGAGTTTCTAACTGATAGATTCGAGAATATAGGAAAAGAACGGTGTTTGGATTTAGTAATAGACTCAGAGTTCAAGAAGCTTAATGACAAGAATTCGGAACTTCTTAAACAGTCAATAGATAATCAGGCATACGAGATAAACAGCCATAATTTATGTATTATTGCAAATTTCATTTTTAATGATTCACAGGTAGAAGAAGGAAACTTAAATCTAAGCAGAATTAGGGATACAAAATACAGTATCTTTATAGAAGATATTGAAAACAATATAGATAAAGCTGTAATGCACTTCTCGAAAGATTGTAAAGATGAAACGAAAGATTCGCTTTTGTTCATTTTAAATAGTGAGAAGATAAAGACTGATGATAAGGAAAACTATTTAATAGGGCAAAAAGAACTGTTAGATGATGATAGCAATATTAATACAGATGAATTGAAAACACTTGCATATAATTTGTTTTTAATTAATCCAACATGGAAGAATGTTATTTCATACTATAACAATAAAAACAAAGATGAAAATATTCTGATAAAATACATTGAACACTTCTCTGATAATTTGGGCAACCAAATGATTGAAAAAGATGACAGTGAATATTCGTCATTGGGTGTAGATACTAATTGAAAAGTGCGCTGTATTCTAATTGAAAAGAGCTCCATCCATAACTTGTTACAAAATTACTATA